>JAFYYO010000187.1 GCA_017557475.1 Bacteroidaceae bacterium | reverse complement strand
GCACCATCGGAACCTTTGTCACCATATTTGGCAACGGCAGCATCCTTCTTAAGCACGGTTATGTTCTCGACATCCTCAGGATTGATATTAAGCAGTTTCGTTAGCTGCTCTTCTGTGTTGATGTCCTTGGGCGCATCCTTAGGGAGTGCGAAGACTTGGCCGTTGAGGACAATCAGGGGACGTGCATCCTCTGGTCTCGTCTTTATCAAGAGTGCTTCGTCAACGCTTGCTGCAGCTTCGCCAGTAATTTCTTCAACCTTTACCTTTTCAGTATCAGACTTAGGCTCAGTTGTTATCGAGAGTACTTTAGAGCCATCAGGCAGAGTGGTAAGACTATTTTGAATTTCTTTGCCTTGCACTGCCTTTAAGGCTTCCTGCGGAGTCATCTCTTTGCCATCGACAATGACTTTTGAGACATTCTCTACCTCAAAAACGTTTCTTTCTTCATCAAAAGTTTGCAAGTTTGCGGAAAGTTCCGTATCTTTGCCCTCGAGTTTAGTTACTGCGTCCTCAACAGGAGCGACGAACTTGGGTGTAGCAAAGGCACTGAGTGCCAAAGCAGCTACAGGGATGACATAGAGCGCCTTGCTCCTCATCCACGGATTTGACTTAATTTTCTTCATCATAGTGATACGTTTTTTAGTTAAACTATGGTTAAAGCTGTTGGCAAAAGCGTAGGAACCTGAGCCAACGGCTTTTTTTATGAGCAATAATTGGTAACCTTGAGCCGAAACGCCCTGCTTCAAGACATAGTCGTCGGCCTCGTATTCGTGCACATCTCGAAGGCTGATGCCCAGCACATAAGCAAGCGGATTCCACCACTGAAGCATTTGTACAAGAGTGAGCAACACGACATCCCAAGAGTGACAGTTCTGTATGTGCCCCATTTCGTGCAACATAATCTCGCGACCAGCTTCGTCGAAGTCTTTCTTGCTGATGACAATATTGCGCATCCAGCTGAATGGAGACACTTCTTCTGCGTGGCAATAGATGCGAACGCCCTGTTCATCCTGCTTCCAGAGGACACCTTTGCGCAATCCGAGCTGCAGGTGACCAATCTGCCAAAGCCTCATCGCAAGCAGAACCACCATACCTATTATATATATAAGGCTCACGAAGAAGAAGAGGCTGAAACGAGAGGTTTCTTGACTCGCGGCACCGTCTGCAACCACTTGAACCTCAGGCAATACGTGAACAGGAATGCCCAACTCGAGCATCTGAAGCTGGGCTGCTTGCACGACTGGCTGGTGGTCGAGCGACATCCAAGGCACGTTGCAAAGCGGCAAAGCGAGCGACAGAAGCAGGATTCCCAGCAGTATCAGGCGATTGAAGCGGAAGAAACTCTCCCGCCTAAGCATCAGCATATAGGGCAGATACAGCATTGTCAGCACCAAAGCCGACTTTATGGAATATAATAACAACGCAGACATCATGACATTTACCTTTTGACGATTTACGATTTACTGTTTATTTCGACTCCTGAGTCAGTTCCAGAAGTTCCTTCACTTCATCTGGCGAGAGGTTTTCTTCCTGGACGAAGTAGCTGAGCATCGACTTCACGCTGCCTCCGAAGAAGTTTTTCTTCACCTCTTGCATAGTTCTACGCGTATATTCTGCGCGAGTTACAAGAGGTACATAGCGATGCGTCTTGCCCTGACCTCCGACTTTATGATAGTCGAGATAGCCTTTCTCGTAGAGCACTTTCAGGTAGGTCGCAACCGTTGTATAAGCAGGTTTCGGCTCTTCACAACGGTCCAAGATGTCCCACGCACAAGCCCCATCATGAATGTCCCAAAGGATGTTCATTACCTCGAACTCAACCTTAGTGAGTGTGTTGTCCTTGCGTTTCATAATACTTTACTTTTCGAGTTTCTGAGAGCAAAGTAAAGGAGTTTTTGTCAATCTCGCAATATTTAGATATCGAAAAGTTTAGATATTGGCCGTTTTTTAACGTTTATTCGTAGTTATAGAACACTTATTTGTAGTAATAGGCTGGTTAGGGTAAAAAACTAGGCGTGGCTAATTGGCAAACTAGGCGTGTTATGTTGGCAAAGATAACGTGTTATGTTGGCAATCATAACGTGTTACGTTGGCAATCATAACGTGGGTCGTTTTGAGACGAAGCTTGCCAAGTTGAGTTTTTTCCTGTTTTCCGTTATCAAGTTTCAACTATTTTTTGTAATTTTGCAAGCAGAAAGCACTAAAACTACGACTTATTAACCATAAACCCTATATTCGTTATGAAACGTCTCTTTACATTTTTAATGTGCGCAGTTCTCACGATGCTGTACACTTCTTTGCGAGCTGAACTGGTGTGGAAGAAAGGCGATGCGCTGATTACCAACGCTTCGCAAATAACAGGAACACCTCCCGAAGACGACCGTTTCACAGTCGCCAACCTCATCCGACCTGAGAGTGATGGTGTGGGCACGAACCAGTACATCTACCACACAGCTTGGAGTGGAGACCAGATGATTGGACCAAACGAAGACCCGTTCCTGCAGTTCCATCTCCCAAAGGCTGAGCAGCACCTCATCTTCTCCATGATTGGTTCAGCCTGGCAAGCAACTTACGACACACCTACGGAAGTCGTCATCCAAGCTGCAAACCTGCCTGGAGAATGGACGAACATCATGACGCTCACAAACATGGACGAGGACTTTACTTCCTATACCCCAGAGCGTTACACATCGCCACACATCGACTTGGGCGCTGAATACACCGATGTGAAGTTCCTCGTCAAGAAGACTTACGCCAACAGAAGGCAATCGGCTGGTGGTTTGCTGCTTTCTTTGGGACGGTTCCAAATCTTTGAAGCCTACGAAGGAGAGCCTGATCCAATCGGTCCAGTATGGAAAAAGGACGAGGCTTTGCTGACTGATGACTCGCAGATAACTTCAAACAGCTGGCAGAACGGCTTCCCGCCAAGCAATCTGTTGCGTCCTGAAAGCGACGGCGTGGGCACCAATCAGTACATCTGGCACACGGCTTGGAGCAATCCTGCGCCGCTTCCTGCGAATACCGACCCCTATCTGCAGGTTCATCTCAACCAGCCTGAAACGGACATCATCTTCACCATGATTGGCACGACTTGGGGTTCTGCGAACGACACACCTACGGAAGTCATCATAGAAGCTGCAAACCTTCCTGGAGATTGGACAGAGGTGGAGCACCTCACAGGCATGAATGCGGACTTCACAAGCTACAACCCAGACCGTTATCAGTCACCTCATATTGCCCTCGGAGCTGCCTATACCGACATTCGTTTCGTGGTAAAGAAGACCGTCAATGCAGGCAAGAGTGACCGCTACGACGCCAATGGTAATCCTTTTGTTGCGCTTGGTCGCTTCCAAGTCTATCGCGCAGTAGAAGGCGAACCCGACCCAATCGACCCGAAAGACAACATCAACTTGCTCTTCATCGGCAACAGTATCACAGCTGGAGCCACGCTTAGCAACGCCTCCACACAGGCTCCGCCAATCGTTTGTCGTGCTTTGATTGAGCAGGCAACTGAGGTTACGACGAACGTTTATAACGGCGGACATTCCGGCATCACCACTTGGGGTTACCTGCCTGGCCGTGATGACTTTACTCGTATCGTCAATAATGCGAAGGCTTTTAAAAGGCAAAATGGTGGTCTTATCTACATCTCAATCATGCTCGGCACTAACGATAGTGCCTGCACAACAACGGAAGGAGCACCCGTTTCGCCTGATACTTATGCCAATAACATCAGGACTATCATCAATAAACTCCTTGAGTCTGTGCCCGATTGCAAGATTCTGCTCAACTATCCTATCTGGTATAGTCCCAGCACTTACAACGGAGCAAAGTATCTGCAGGAAGGTCTCGACCGTCTGCACAGCTACTATCCCGTCCTCGATGCAATCGTTGAGGAGTACGACCAAGTCTTTGCCGGCAATCGAGGTGTCTGGGAATACTTCGAGAACAACAAGGCTCTCTTCACTCGCGAAAGCGGCAATGCAGGCTACTTCTACCTGCATCCCAATGCAACAGGAGCAACCCGTCTTGCAGAGATATGGGCAAAGAGCCTCTTGGAAATCATTGAGGCCGACGGCATTGAGGTAAAGAACCCACTGCCCGAATGGAACATCTTCAGACCTCAGAACACAAAGAAGTACAGCATGAAGACCAGTCGAGGCGATATGGGAACCCTTGACGGAAAGCTCACAAGCACTGTGAAGACGGGCATCGGAGCGACCAAAGGCGAGTTCGCATTCATCAGTCACGAAGGTCAACTCTATCTCTATAGCATCGCTGACAAATCATTCATGTATCGCGACCCTGTGTCTTACAGCAGCGACTGGAGCAATATCATCTGCTCAAACGAGTATCTAGAGCCCATCAAGGTCAACTATACCGGCACACCCGAGAACTATCCCTACTATCTCACAATGGGTGAATACGTCCTCAACAGCGCTTCAAGTACGCAAACTGGCATCTGTGCGAACACCTATACGCCTCACGATGCCGGCAACCAAACCTCGATTACTGAGGAGGGAGACTTCGATCCGACAGAGGCGCTCGAGATTCTTGCGAACTATGTTGCCAAGCAGCCAACCGTCTACGAGCAAACACTCCCGACTGGTGCAACGCTCAAGGTTTACCGTGCTTCCGAAGAGAATGCCAACGGCAAAGCTGTCATTATCATTCCTGGTGGCGGTTACTCATACGTTGCAGGCAGTTACGAAGGTTCCGATTGGGCCCCTTTTTACCTTGACCTCGGGTTCACTGCCGCAGTACTTACATACAATCTTCCTCACGGCAACCCCGAGGTACCACTCAACGATGCTCGAGCTGCTCTGCAGTATCTTCGTGATAATGCCGAAGACCTGCTGATAAATCCGCATCGCATTGGTGTGATGGGCTTCAGTGCAGGCGGTCACTTGGCAAGCACAATCGCCACACACCTCACAGGTTCAGAACTTCCAGCCTTTCAAATACTGTTCTATCCCGTCATCACTATGGACAGCCGATACACACATGCAGGCTCCCGTCAAAACCTTCTTGGCGACAATCCCAGCGAAGAACTTGTAGCACTCTACAGCAACGAGCTACAAGTAACCACTGAAACGCCTGTAACATATATCTGTTGGGCAAACGACGATGAAACCGTGATGCCCAAAAACAGTCTGCTGTACAAAGCAGCTTTGACGAACGCAGGCGTGAATGTCACCTACAAGAGATATGCGTCAGGCGGTCACGGCTTCGGCTTCAACACAAGTTTTGCATATCACAAATTGATGGTAGCGCACTTGACAACTTGGCTGCAAGGACTGGATGAAATCATCACAGGCATCGATGGCCTTACCCCTACTCTCTTCGAAAAAGAGGAAGCAATTTATAATATAGCAGGGCAACGAGTCAGCAATCCCCAACAAGGCATCTATATCAAGCAGGGCAAGAAAGTCCTCGTCCGTTAATCATCACTTACGCTCCACCAACTCAACAGGACCGAGAAGGCCTGAGGGGCGAAGCTCGGCCTTATCGGAAGGGCCATTGATAACCCAAGTCTTGCGCTGCTCCTTTGGTTGGCGGGCATCATAAACAAGGCGATTGTGCCAAGTACTTGTGACTTGGACGCTCAAATGATTGCTTCCTTTCCTGACGAAACGAGTGATGTCGGTCGCATAAGGTTCAGCCCAAAGTGTGTCCGCGACGTGTCCGTTCACACTTACCACAACTATCTCCTCAACCTTTCCCAAGTTCAAAAGAAGTTCTCCTTTAGGTTTGTGGTCGAGTTGGAACGTGGTCTCGTAGGTAGCAGTACCTGAGAAGGCTTTGCCCTCATCACTTAAAGGCAAGTCTTTCCAAGGCTTTAGTTCGTTAAGAGAAAGCGGTGCTTCGACGCCCCATCCCTGCGGAAAAGTAATGATCCAAGGGCTCGCAACAGGCTGTAGTTCTGTCTGTTGCCTCTTTTCCTTTGCCTTTTGTCCATCATGCCTGAACACAACAAAGAGCATCTCGCCGCGACTCAAATTGAGGTCGATGCTGGCATATTCGCCGTCTTGTTGGGAGGCAATAGGCGTGATACTGCCGTTCATCGGGTTCCACAACTCGGCCCGACCATTCTGACGGAAGGCGAGATTGCCGCTAAAAGCCTGTTCCTGTTTCGGGCAAATCATGTACCAATCGGAGCCCTCGTCTTGTCGGTGAAGCCAAAGGACATCTCCCTTCACATCGGGCTTGAGGTCGAGTAGTTGCAGAGCATCGAACAATGGAGTGCCTTGGATGACGTTCCCGCTTTCGAACAACTGCCTCTTTGCTTTAAAGAAACGCGAAGCTTGCTGACGGTCGACTGAAAGAGTGGCTATGTCTGTCGGCTCATCAGCCACCAAACGTCCGCCTTGCGCCACAAACTGACAAAGACGTTCCAACGTTTCCGGCAGCAGTCGTCCGCGTTTGGGAATCCACAACAAATCGTAACTGATGCCCTCTGGCGTCACCCACTTGCCGTCTTTTATGCTGATACGATGAAGCAGGGCATCGGTGTTGCAGTAATCGTACTTGAAACCTTCAGGGAAAGGCGTGTACTGGTCGGGCTTCTGCTCGGTCTCGTCGCCAAGATACCAAAGGACACTGCTTACTGGCCGCCCACGTTCGAGCATGAAGGCGCAACGGGCAAGATAGGTGTTGAAGTGCTTCATATAGGGCCACCAAGTCTGTCCTCTCAAGAAAGGCGTACCAATGCCGCTGCCAAAAGAAGTACCAGGGAAGTAGCGGTCAGGGTCTGGGTTATGAGTATAAGTATGGAAGATGGTGTGTGTGACGCCTTCGACCATATTCTGATTAGCGACCTCGCGAAGCATGCTGAGATGTTCGTCCCACGTCAGCACGAACGAAGTAAAGGATTCCGCACTGACTCTTGCCTTGCCGTACATGTGAGCAGCTGAAACCGTTGGGCGAATGGGCTTATAGTTGTGGTTGGCAAGGAAGTTGCCAAGGGGCTGCCAATACTCAGTCATGGGCACATCGGCATACTTATAGTATTCCATCGGACCAGCGGGAAAGATGTCGCCGGCTGCTGTCTCGTAGCTTGCCGTCAAGCCCTTCTCGTGAGCCAGGCGAGTCATGTGTCCGTAGAAGTTTTGCGTAAAGAGCTCGTGGATGGTGCGTCGCCAGTCAGCAAGGAACTGGCTGGTCTGCTCTCTGTCGTCCACGACCCATCCAAATAGGGCTGGCATCCAAGTGGTCAGGTCGTAATGGCGACGTGTCTGGAACTCTTCCTTCATGTATCGTGTCCACGTCTGCGAGACACATTCCCAGCTGTCCATTAGCACATTGTTGAGTATACCCTTTAGAGGTCCATCGACCAATCGGCCGATATAACTATTGAACTGATAGGTGACAAAAGCCGTATCGAGTTTATTGACTTCCCAACCCGTCGCTTCTTTCGGGGCAGGGCCGTTCTGTCGGCCTGTATTGACGTGTCCTATGCGCAGGATGGTCCACTGTCCTTGAGGTGCTGTCCAATGCAGTTGGCCTTGAGCATTCATCCGATTCGAAAGGTCGAGAACACCAGCTCTACGGATGAAGCCCGCACTTTCCTTTTGGGACGACTCCTCATCAAAGAGCGTCAAGGGCAGCAGAGAACGCGAAGTCCAGGCCGCTTCCATTTCCCAATTGTGGCCTCGGACAGCAGAAAGGAAACGCATACGACGGATGTGCATGTTGTGGAGGTTTGTGATTTCAACCTGATAAATCCTGCCATCCCTTGTCTGCTGCCCGTTATCCGTTATCTGGCGAAGCGCAAAGGTCATTCCCACATCTGAATCTTGCCAATTGGCAGCAGGGAAATCCGAGTCGAGAAGCACTTGTCCGTCGGCAACAATGCGCACATGAATGTCGGGCTGCACGCCAAAGTCGTGGTTGAAGTTATCGATGGGATTAAACTCCACCGAACGAGGCATCTCTTCACCCTTGAGCTTGAGACTGAAGCGGTAAGGCTTGTCTGGTTGCGTGGCAGGCATCACGAAGTCCTTTCCCTCTTTTAGCAGTTTCTCCCATTCCTGTTGATGGTCGTCAGCGCGAACCTCTTCCACTTCCAAATGGCGGTTACCGTCGCCCTTTGGTGTAGGGAAGGCCAGCACACAAACGTCACGCCAATCACGCCAATCCTCCTTTGCATCGATGGGCAGCAAGACATCAATCTCTTTGCCGCCCTCAACGTCTGTTCGCGTAAAAGCAAGATGGCGCATTGCCTGCTCAGGTTTAATCCACGGCCCGCCGCTCATCGCCCATCCCGGGCAAGTCTGTAAGCTGAATCGCATGCCCAGTCGATGAGCCTCGCTGGCTGTGTGGCGAACCAGGTCTTCCCATTTGGGTGTCAGACACTCTATCGGTTCCTGAGTGCCGGGCCACACATCGTCGCTCATACGACCATGAAAGAGCTGGATGCCCTGAATGCCCGACCGAGCGATTGACTCAAGGTCGCGCGTAATGCCTTCTCGGCTTACGTTTCCGTTGACAAAGTGGAACCACGTCTCGGGATAAAAGATGCGGTCAGGATGGAGGAATGTCTTCTGGTCTGCTTTGCCAAAAGGACGGTGCAGAAGTGCGCTGTCGGGCACAGCAGGGTACATTCGGCTTTCTCCGCGAAGGAGCTGTGCCTGAGCTATGCCAGCCAAGAGAAGCAAAAGTGGGATAGTTTTCATAAAAGCATGCCATTCTGTCGTTTTCGTGAGCAACCCGCTACGGACGCTTTGTCTGCAAAGGTCGATACTGGATGCCCATTGCGTCAAGGCGCTTCAGGTGCTCTTGCAAGCGAGATAGGAAGTCGTCCCAGTTCTGGTTTTTACGAGGCGTCCAAGCCTTCTCGGCAAGTGCCAAAGCACGAGGAAAGACCATCCACTCCATGCGAGCCTCCGTGGGAATGCGCTCGCACCAGATGTTTGCCTGCATGCCTTTGATGAGCTTCAGTTGCTCAGCATTCAAGTCAACAGGCACGATGTCGCCGTCGTAGATGTGACGAAGCGTATTGTCATCCTGGGCATAGTCGAAGTAGAGGAAAGTGAAGGGACAGAGCACAACTTCGTTGCCCATTGCCGTTGACTTCTGGGTTACATCAGGATGATCGCCTCGCCACCAATGAACGGTAGCCGTCTTGGAAAGTCCTCCTTCGAGAATCTCGTCCCAGCCAAGTATGCGACGACCATGAGCATTGAAGTACTTCTCCATCTTCTTTGTAAACCAAGCCTGCAGCTCGCTGACGTCCTTCAAGCCTTCGCTCTCAATGCGCTTCTTGCACTCACTGCATTCCGACCAACGACGACGGTTGACTTCGTCGCCACCAATGCTCACATATTCGTAAGGGAAGAGCTGGAAGACCTCGTCATAGACCTTCTCTGCAAACTCGATGGTGCTCTGCCGACCAAGGCAAAGAGGCTCTGTGCCGTTTTGTGTGCAGCTAAGCCACTTGTAGCAATAGCAGGCAGCTCCGTTGTGCCCCGGCATATCAATCTCAGGGATGATGTCGATGCCGCGAACTTCCGCATACTTCACCACATCTCGAATCTCGTCCTGACTGTAGAAACCGCCATAGAGTTCACCATAGCCTTCAACATCTTTGAAAAACTTCCAAGGGATAAGCATCGCAGGATTGTTCTCTTTGCTTGCACGTTCAAGGCATTGACGGTCGTGATAATTGAAGCGACGCCAAGCAACAGTATCTGAAGTGAGACCTGGATAAGCCTTGACTTCCATGCGGAAGCCCTCGTTGTCAGAAAGGTGCCAATGGAACTTATTGAGCTTATAAAGTGCCATTTCATCGAGCAAACGCTTGGTTTCCTCGACAGAGAAGAAGTGTCGGACAGGGTCGAGCATAAGTCCGCGCCAATGGAAGTTGGGACTATCCTTGACAGTCACGGCAGGTACACTCCACTTGATGCCCTTAACGGGAGTCTTACTCTCAATCTCTTGCGGCAGAAGTTGGCGAAGAGTGGCGATACCATTGATAATGCCACGATAGCTGGCAGCATTGATGCGAACGCCTTTCTTGTCAGCATCTAGGGTATAGCTTTCGTCTTCTTCATTGGGATCGACGAGTGTCAACTGAATCTTACCTTTCTTGCCTGTCTTGATGCGATAACCTGTCGCTTGCACAAGCATCTCCTGTAAATAAGTCGCTGCTGGCTCAAGACTGACATCATTATAACCAATCGTCAGACCATCACGAAGATAGAATGAACCCTCTTTCTCAATGACAGAAGTAGGTTTAGGAATAATATTCACAGCCTGCATTGTCGCACAAAAGCACATCAGCAAGCAAGCAACACATAAGATGACTTTCTTTTTCATAATAATAGTTGTATCGTTGTTAGTCTTCTATTTCAGTTTCGTTGTAATAATGTTGACACTAAAGGGCGCCACTTCGAAGGTGAGTTTGCGTCCTGCATCCTCCGTTTGTATCTTTGCAGGTCGAGGAACGATGTTGTTGGGGAACTGCATCGTGTTCTCATCATCGCCCGTCATTCCAACCAGTCTTACCATCTCTGCTTCTGCAGCCGTGCCGCCAGACAGTTCGAGGCTTCCCGTAGTGCCAGAGTCGCAAAGGTTGACAATCTTGGTGTAGAGGGTGTTTGTCTTCTCATCGAGTGTACTATTGGCATACACGCCATAAAGCAAGGACGACTTTTTCTT
>JAFYYO010000186.1 GCA_017557475.1 Bacteroidaceae bacterium | reverse complement strand
CTTGACATTATACTTGACGGTAATGACGATAGCATCCGTTGTTCCGTACATCGTAACATTTTGTGCTTCGATTCTGCTATTAAGGTTGCCTTTTCTGTCGTTGCTGATGCTGCGATAACCATTGAAGGTCAGGTTGCCGAAAGGTATTTTGTCGCCTGCTACGACGACTGGTTTGCCAAAATACGACAACTCAACTACTGCGCCAGTTTGTTTGTTGACGGCAAAGGTAAAGTCGTCGTTCTTGACACTTATCTGGTTATTATTCTCCTCAACCTTAAGTGTGCCAGTTGCCTTAGCCGCAGCCATGAGGTTGGGCTTGCCGTCGCGAAGCAAAAGTTGTTCGCTTGCAACCTCGTGTCCAGCATTTGCCCACCTCGTTGCCTCCTTGAGTTGGAGGGAAACGTTAAGGTGATACATGCCTTGACTTCCGTCGACCTTCGGTTCTCCCTCAGGCACTTCGCAAGGAAGGTCGATGAAGCAACTGTCACCAGGCTGTACTTCGGGCAGAGAGGCAAGGCCACTCTTTATCATGCGACCATCGCGAAGCAAACTATAATGGAAGGTGAAGTTGCTGAGAGGCGTGAAGCAATAGCGGTTGCGAATGCGGATCTTACCTTCGTCGGTCAACTTGAAGTCAACGTACTGATAAACCTTCTTGACCTCGAGGAGCTTGGGTGTGACGTGGCGGTCGGCAGTAATGATACCGTTGCAACAGAAGTCGTTGTCGTTGGGATAGTCGCCGAAGCCGCCGCCATAATACATATTAGTAGTAGGTTCGCCCCATTTGCACATGCTTTGGTCCACCCAGTCCCAGATGCAACCGCCTATCATGCGCTTGCTCTCGAACTCGATGTAGTCCCAATATTCCTGCAGGTTGCCGATGGCGTTACCCATTGCGTGAGCATATTCGCAAAGGAAGAATGGGCGATCCTTCAGGTTCTCGTTCCTGTCGAGTTGTATCATGTTGGGCAGGTTGGGGTACATGCGGCTGTCCATATCCGCGACTTCATTCATACCTTCATAGTGGATGAGGCGGTCGTCGAGTTCTTGAATCGCCTTCTTCGAAGCGACAAAGTTGTCGCCGCCACCGCATTCGTTGCCCATGCTCCAGAAGATAACGCTGGGATGGTTGCGGTCGCGAAGCACCATGCGAACTTGTCTGTCAACATACATCGCCTCCCATTTCGGGTTACGACTCAAGCTGTGATTGGCATGACACTCAACGTCGGCCTCGTCCATAACGTAGATTCCGTAGTAATCATACAGGGCATACATGCGCGGATCATTAGGATAATGACTCGTACGAACCGTGTTAAGATTGTAACGTTTCATCAACAAGATGTCCTCTATCATGCTTTCCACAGGTACGGCTTTGCCGTAAACAGGGTGAGTATCATGTCGGTCAGCACCCTTGAACATTACCCTCTTTCCGTTGATGAACACTTGTCCGCCTCTGTTTTCAATCTTTCTGAAGCCGTACTTTTGCGTGTAAATATCGCCACCGACGCTGATGTTGACGGTATAGAGATTGGGCTTCTCAGCACTCCAAAGCTCGGGATTCTGCACTTCGAGGTTGAGGTGGGCATCCTTCTTGCCGTTCTCTATGCCACT
Organism: Bacteroidaceae bacterium; assembly: GCA_017557475.1. Next base: position 6,716 of record JAFYYO010000186.1, on the reverse strand, counting down.
GACTTGCAGGATAGCCGTCTGAACGGTCTTGCCTGCGGGGTTCACAAGTTCTACGTCTATGCGGGCATCTGCCTTTTTGCCAAGGTTTTGAAGGGCAATCTCGATGCCGAGGAAAGCGCGATTGAAGTTGTCACCACCGCCTCTACGACCTCTTCCGCCCATCATCGTGGTCATCTTCACATCCTGAACATGCAGCTTCTGACGTGCTTCGAGATAGACGTCGCGATGTATGCCACTCATTCGGAACATGTCCTGATCCTCGATGTACGAGCCGTCGCTCCAACGATAGACCTCAACACAAACGAGGTTCTCTTTGCCCGGTTTGATGTATTTTGTCACGTCGAATTCTGCATCGACATTGGGAGCTTGGGTGTAGCCGACCTTTTGTCCGTTCACCCAAACATAGGCGGCACTATAGATTCCATTAAAGTGGAGATAGATTTCTCTGCCGTCCCAATTGGCTGGAACCGTGATGGTCCGACGATAACTACCAACTGCATTGGGTTCGTTGACGACTGTATATCCCTCTTGTCCCCTGATGAAAGGCGGCTGATTCTTAAAGGGATAGGTCACGTTGGTGTAGATGGGAGTGCCGTAACCTTGCATTTCCATACAGGAAGGAACAGGAATGGTCTTCCACGAAGAAGCGTCGAAGTTCGTCTTATAGAAGTTGACTGGACGGTCTTCGGGTTTCGGAACCCAGTTGAACTGCCATTGTCCGTTCAACATCAACCTGAGAGAAGAGTTCGGATGGAGCCAAGGCTTGGCATATGCAGCGTCGTCTTTCATCTCTTTCTCGCTGGCATAGAGCAACATAGTGGCTCGTCCAGGCTCTTTGTTGATGCCGAAAATGGCCTCGTTTTCCCAGTCGTTCTTCGACTTTGTGGCAGTTGTACGAGCGTCTATCTTGAGGTTCGTCTTCACCAATCGCCATTGAACATAGTCGCTGGAATTGCTTGCTTTCATCTGCCAAACGCGTCCACCAGGCTGACAATTATCGTTGTATCCGAGTTTGAGACCGCCTGCAGCACAAGTCAGGACGACCGTCTCTTCGCCTGTCTTCTCGATAAGCCACTGCTGATTGGGGTTTCTGGGACTCAATTCCCAACTGAGCACCTCGCCTTCCCTTGTGCCGTGATTGCCGTTATCGAGAGCCGATTCGACACTCGGACTGTAGAAGCAGTGATAGCCCTCCCTGGCTGACTTTACGATGCGCCACACCTGAGTCTGCGACTTCTTGTTGACTGGCGAGAAAGTAATCGTGCCGTTTTGGTTGTCGAGGGCGAGGCCGTCGCCAATCTCGAGACGGTAACCTTGGTTGGGGTCAAAGTCCTGAGCCATAAGGCATAGTGTGCCGCAGAAGAACGTCGCGAGCAACACAGAGAAGAGTCTTCTTGTCATAGTGGTAAAAGTATTAGTGCATAATTGCTTTGCAAAATTATAAAAAACTGCTGACAATACAAAAGAAAAACGAGTTTTTCTTGCTCTTCTTGAGTGTGTGGTGAGACTAGCCTTTCAACTAGGCTTGTCTATTTGCCCAACTAGGCGTGCCTAATTTGCCAACTAGGCGTGGCTAATTTGCCAACTAGACGTGCCTAGTTTGGAGACTACCTTAGCGGCGTTCAAAAACATTGCGTGGAATGATGGCAAACATAACACGTGTCGTTGGCAAACATAACGTGTAATGATTGCAATCATAACGTGTGTCGTTGGGCAATGACACTGGGGTTGTTTTCTTACTCTTCAGGCGTCCACTCTTCGGCAGGCTTGACGACACTCTTGTATTCGCCATCCTGAAGACTCTTCCTGGCTGGTGCAGGCGTGCTCCCACTACTGAAGGAACGGGCACTTCCGCGATACTGATTCCATCGGTTCATGATGAGTCGGACATAAGCTTCCGTCTCGCTTCCACGCATGTAACCGTTCAAAACATCAGGATCTCGGTAGTATTGTGGCTCGGAAAGACCTAAGATAAAGGGCGCAACCTCTTGCCAAACTTGGTGATTTCGCCCGTTCTTTCGAGCCAAATTCTGTGCATCCTGAACGTGCCCAACGCCTCCATTATAGGCTGCAAGTGTGAACTTGATGCGCTCCTCGCCATCCCTGATGTCCGAAAACGACTGGCTCACCTTTCTAATATAACGAGCTGAGGCGGCGATGTTCTGCTCCGGATCGAAGCGTTTATCCCTGGGAACTCCCATCGCATCGGCTGTGAAAGGCATCAACTGCATGAGTCCTTGTGCTCCCATGGACGAGACTGCATGGGGGTCGAAACCCGACTCCTGATAGCACATCGCAGCAAGCAAGCGCCAATCCCAACCGGCAGAACTGCTATATTTGCGAAAGAGGTCGTCGTATGCAGAGATGATTCCGTGAGTCGCATCCTGCATGACTGGCCGCATCTGGCGTTTCACAGTAACAGTCGTATTGTTTGCCGTACTCTCGATTTGCTTGACTCGTTCTGGCTTCCACCACTCCGCAATCGCATTCTTCAGCAGACTTTCGTCCTCACGAACCTGCCACTTCGGCATCTCGAGGGCAATGAAGTCAATCTCTCCAGCCTCAAGCTTCCTTAAGAGAGACGCGGTATCAGGGGAGATTTCCATCTGCAAGACGACTCCGATGCTTTGTGCAAAGGCTTCGGCAAGCTTGTATTGCAGGCCCATTCCTTTGCCGTGATACTCATAATAGGTGTCTGGTCCGCTCAAAGTTCCCGCAATAATCGTACCGCTAGCCTGTATTTCGTGAAGGTCGTAAGTGCCCTCTTCTACTTCCCCAAAAAGGGGAGGAGGAGACGAAGGCTTCTCTTGCTTGGGTGCGCAAGCACAAAAAAATAAAAGCAAGAAAAGGAGAAAGAGAGCTCCCCCTAAAGGGGGTTGGGGGATCCTCACGGCTTAATTCTATGAATAATGTACGTCCTCATGATCTCGATGGCCTGCTGATTGTTGCCGCCTTGCGGGATAATGAGGTCGGCATAACGTTTCGTAGGCTCGATGAACTCCTCATGCATCGGCTTGAGAACATCGCGATAACGGTCGAGAACCATCTGTGTGGTGCGTCCTCTCTCTACCGTATCTCGCTGAATGACGCGGATAAGTCGCTCATCGGGGTCGGCATCGACGAATATCTTCAAGTCCATCAAGTCGCGCAACTGCTTCTTCCACAAGGCCATGATGCCTTCGATGATGATGACTTCGCAAGGCTCGATGTGGACTGTTTCCGGCAAACGGTTGCTGATAATGTAGCTGTAGGTGGGCTGTTCGATGCTCTTTCCTTCCCTGAGAGCCTGTATCTGTTGGGTAAGAAGCTTCCAGTCGAAGGCATCCGGATGGTCGAAGTTGATGCGACGACGCTCTTCTGGTGTGAGATGAGTGGTGTCGTTGTAGTATGAGTCTTGCGGTATGAGCGCCACTCTATCCGTGGGAAGCGTCTCAAGAATCTTCTTTACGACTGTTGTTTTGCCAGAGCCTGTGCCTCCGGCGATGCCGATGATATACATGTTATTTTAGTGTTGCTTTAAGGATGCAATCAATTGTTTCAGGTTGTTTGGTCAGGAAGATGCGATAGCCTTCCTTGTCGCGTTTGAACTTCAAAGGTGTTCCGTCGCTGAACATGCTGACTTTCGAGAGTTTCTGTTCCGTGAGAGGCAAGAGGATTTGCCCGTCCTCTACCTTATAAAGAATATGTATGAAGAGGTCTTTCCCCTTTTGCGTCGTCACTCCCCAGGCTTGAGGAGGAACGCATCCACCTCGAGTCCCATAGATGGTCGAGCCGTTGGCTTTCATGAATTCACCAATCTGCTTGAGCCTCTCGACTGCTTGGTCGGGCAGTTTTCCATCGGGTCGAGGACCGATATTCAACAGGAAATTGGCATTCAGACCTGCAGCCGTGACGAGCTTTCGAATGAGTTCATCGCCATCTTTATAGTTCATGTCGGTAATGCTATAACCCCAAGTGTTGTTCATCGTCATGCAGGTTTCCAAAGGAATCTGTGCTACTTCTTGTCCTCCAGAGAAGCCTGCGGTGTTCTGACCCGGCAAGTCTTGCTCGAAAAGCTGAAAGTCTTCGACTCCGATAGGCTGTCCATGATGGTTGTTTCCTATGAGGCAGTTGGGTTGCAGACGCTTGATGAGGGCGTATTGCTCCTCGAGTCGCCAGTCGAAATCCTTCTCTTTGTGGTCCCACATTCCGTCGAACCAAATGGCTCCAATCGGGCCATAATTGGTCAGAAGCTCAGTCAACTGACGATTCATGAAAGCATAATAGCTCTCCCAATTCGTAGTTGATGGGTCGTGTGGACAGTTTTTGCAGCTTCCTGTCGGATAGTCCGTTCGCTGCCAATCCATGTGGCTGTAGTAGAAATGGAGTTTCAAATCTTGCTCTCTGCAAGCCTCTGCAAGTGCTTTCACCACATCTTTCCCATAAGGTGTGGCATCGACGATGTTATAAGGACTTGCCTTCGTCGGCCACATCGAAAAGCCGTCGTGGTGCCTGCTGGTAAAAGTGACATACTTTGCCCCTGCCTCCTTGAAGAGTTTTGTCCATTCGCGAGCATCGAACTGGCTTGGATAGAAGCCTGCTGCGAGCTTTGCATATTCGTCTCGGTCGATGTGGCGATTGTGCATCACCCATTCTCCGTCGCCCATCATGGAGTATATGCCCCAATGAAGGAAGATGCCGAACTTGCGGTCTTGGAACTCTTCGCGGATACGACGAGTGTCGTCTGAAGTGCTTTGAGCCACGCAGACAAATGAAACAAGAAGAGTGAGGAAGGAAAAGGCAAAGCGTTTCATAAGCCAAGACAAATAGCCTCACCCTCCGAAAGAGAGTGAGGCCGAGTCTATTTTTAGAACATTTGTGCGGGATATTGACCTGCCTCGTGAAGCGCAGCAAGCTTTGCCACAACCTCAGGACGGTCTTCAGGATAGGTCACGCCAAACCATTTGCTGGTCGTGTCGAGCACCTCGCAAGTGGCCTGACCTGTCTTAATCAGGTGGTCGACCATCAGAGGAATGAAGAACTCGCTCTTGAGGTTTGCCTGATTCTTCGGGTCGGAGAGGAACTTCTTAAAGTAGTCTTCGCTGTACTTGAAGTAGTCCGGAGTGAATCCCCAGAAGTTCATGCTGACGGGAGTGGTGTCAGGGATGCTTACCCATTCGTCGTTCTCGTCGAGATACTGCACGACACCATTGTGACGTTCAATCTTTGTGCGCTCAACAACGCCAGTAAGCAAGTGCGTCTGCTCATCGTTTTCGCAGATGCCGCGACTAACTGTTCCGCTTTCGCTCAAAGTGTTATCTACGCGGAAACCCACCATAGCATACTTGCCGGTACTGCCTTCGGGAAGCTCGCTAAGGAACTTCGCCATCACACGAAACGCGTCTCGATCATAGAAATCGTCGCAATTGAGGACTGCGAAAGGCTCGTTAATGACGTCCTTACCCATCATTACAGCGTGGTTTGTGCCCCAAGGTTTTTGCCTTCCTTCAGGGACTGTAAAGCCTTCTGGCAGGGCATCGAGGCTTTGGAAGCACAGTTCACAAGGCACATGACCCTCGTATTTTGAGAGAATCTGCGTGCGGAACTGGTCCTCGAAATCACGTCGAATGACCCAAACAATCTTGCCGAAGCCGGCCTGAATGGCATCGTAGATGCTGTAATCCATGATGCTTTGTCCCTGAGGACCCAGCGTATCAAGCTGCTTTAGGCCGCCATAACGGCTTCCCATACCTGCAGCCAGGAGGAAAAGTGTCGGTTTCATATTATCCTTTTTTAGTGTCTAACTTTAGAGAGCGTTTGCAGTCAGAATGAGTACGAGCAGGCCGAGAATAGCGTAGAGCTCAGGGAACACGGCCAGCACCATAGTAGTACCGAAGGCGTTATGGCCGGCACCAATTGCGCTGATACCGTTTGCGCAAACCTTTGCCTGACGGATAGCGCTGAAGAGAGCCACGAGACCAAGAGCCAGACCTACACCGAAGATGGCGCAAGCTGCAGGCATCGAGATGTCGGAAGTCACTTTAGAATTCAGCATGAAGAAGCCTACGAAACCGTAAAGACCCTGTGAAGAGGGCAGAGCAGACAGACCCATGTAGGAGCCGCTTGCAGTTGGGTTCTTCTTGAAAGCACCGATTGCGGCATTACCACAAATGGTTACGCCATAAGCACTACCAATTCCAGAGAGGGCTACGCAAAGTGCAACGCCCAGATAAGCTAATAAAATTTCCATAATGTTTTGTTTGTTGTTTGTTATTTTGATGTTTTATGTTTCCTAATTCTTTACTTTCTGAAGGGCATGTACTCCTTGCCTCCGCCGCTGAAGTCCGCGTTCTTGAAGAACTCGACGAACGTCAGTCGCATCGGATGAACGAATGCACTTATCATGCTCAGCGCGAAGGTGATGCCGTGGCCTGCAAGCAAGATGAGCACCATCGGCAGCCAACGGATCATCCAAGGCAGGCTTGAAGTCATATCGTAGGCAAGCGAGTTGAACACTCCGCCAAGCACACCACCAGTCAGACCGAGGGCGAAGAGGCGAATGTAGCTCAGCAAGTCGCCAAGCAAACCTGTTGCCATTCCGTAAGTTGCCCAGACGCCTCCACCGATGTTCAACAGAGGACCGAGTATCGGATTCTTGTATGCCGACGGATTATTATATAGGAATATACCGACGACACTCAGGCCGATGATGGCGTAGAGTGCGTAAACGAGTCCTT
>JAFYYO010000185.1 GCA_017557475.1 Bacteroidaceae bacterium | reverse complement strand
GGAGCGGGCTCGTGATAGGGATGAACGTACTCGGCATAGGTGGTGTAATCGCGGAACATATTCATATCGCCGACCAAAAGGCGTTTCGTCCACTCTGCAAAAGAAGTCTTGCCTGCGAACCATCCTGGCGTGAAGCCCGCATCTACGCAATCGTTAAACGTTTCGTAGGCATCACGCGTTATAGCAGGATGATTGGGGTCATAATCACGCAAGCCTCCATGCTTGGAGCGTACCGTTACTTGTGCTAAAGTACTGCCTGTTCGAAGAGAAGGAATCAGGACTGTCCCTTCTCGAGGGGGAGCCACGTGCGTATGATAGAAACTGAATGGCTTGCAGAAACGAGGATAATAGGGAGTCAGACGCACATAGAACTCAGGATAATCCGTTTCGGTTTGCTTTACCCATTGATGCTCGAGCGAAGGAACGGCTTGGCCTTTATCCAATTTCTTTTGGCGTTTGCTCAACTTGCGCTTTGTCTTCTTGCTTTCTGGTTTCGCCAACTTCCACTTCGTCGTATCTGAAGCCGCCAAATCCAAGATGCAATCGTGATAGAAACCTGGCAACTCGAGCACAAAGCGGCCCTTCTTTGTCGTGATGTCTCCATAGACGCTCTTCAAGCCGATGTCCGAATTCTGCCGATATTCCGCATGAACGCGCACTTCTCGCTTCAAGTTTCCCTGGTCGTAGTAGTTACGTCCGTCGAAAGAGGCCGACTCGTTATCTTTCAGCAAATAGCTGTAGGCATTGTGTTTGTCGCGCTCTTCGCCAGCATTTCCCAAAAGGGGAATCACGCCTTGAAGCTTGTTGCTATTTCTGCGAATGAACCACTCACCTCCAACTGGACGCGAGAAGTCGTAGCGCTCGATTTCCTGATCGGTCATGTTTCCCCAACCGTTCCAACCTTCGTGACCTATTGCAACATATCGATAAACGGCTCCAAAATAGACGGGCGTTTTCTCGATAGGATGATTGATGCGGAAAATGCCAGGAGTGGCCATTGTTATCCAATTGTGACGACGCCAGCCCTGCACCATCAACAAGAGGTCCAAATGGCGACGATGCTCCTCATCATCTTCCTCGAAATAATAGTCCGGCTGCTCCACGAAACCTCGAATCTGACTGCAAAGGAGCATTTCTGTGAGGATGTTGCTGCTGTCGTAGAGGTACTCGGAAGTGGAAGCATCTCTTACTGCCAACGAGATGGTAGAGCCTGCTGCCAAAGGATTCTGCACAGAGACATGAATGGAGTCGAAAGGTTCGTAGCTGTCCTTGATGTCGCCAAAATTCACGTCCGCATCCATGATATCCCGTTCGTGACGAACGAAACAAAGTCTGTCGCTATAGACGCGTCCATGAGCATTATAGACGGTTATCTGCGCCACTCCCGTTGGAAGTGAATCTGTGGGAATGCTTATCTGCGTGTCTTGAGCCCTAAACTTCTGGAAATAATGCAAAGCTCCGCCTACCATAACGGTAACGCCCAGCGTTTCGTTGGCCGCTTCGCCACGAGGTTGAAGGGTGAGCAACAGTTGGTCGTCCTTCACATCTGCCCTCACAGCACATCCGTCTGTTTCTGCTTTTGGCATTCGCTGACGAATCACGACATTGCTGTCGCTCGTAAAGATAGTGGAATAGGTGACGCCATGCTCGTAGTCGAACTCCAACGTTCCGCGACCTCGATTCTCTGTCCTGGTTTCCTGAATGAGTCGTCCGCCTTTTCCGTAGAGTCGCATTGTGCCCGACAAATGCTCGCCATCAGCTTCGTTCGCTTCGTAAGCCACACGAGCCCTCGTTCCTTCCACTATCACTCCGCCTTCTGGATAGAGATTCAGGACTGGCGGATCTTTCTTCACATCCGAGCGGAAATAGCGCATATGCGGACGCTCCGTCATGTCGTGATTATAGACGCCTGGCACTTCTGGCTTGTCGTAGAGCGGGAAGATG
>JAFYYO010000018.1 GCA_017557475.1 Bacteroidaceae bacterium | reverse complement strand
GAACTCCAATATGAGCCAAGGCTGCTCGTTGCTCGCATCGCACCATTTTCTTCCTGGATAGATGTAACTCGTGTTCATGTAACACGGTCTTTCGCCCTCGGCTGCGTAACCGCTTGCGGAATTGACAAAGCAAGTCATCTTACCCGTTCCAAGCGCGGTTTGTTGATTGATGACACCTTCCGGAACCTGTGCCGTAACGATGGGATCGCCTTCATGAGGCGAGGTTTGCGGGTCGCAGACGGCAACGCCTACGAACGAATCAGCACAGCCATAATAGAGGAACCACTTGTCCTGATGCCAGACGAGACCTTCCGTGAAGACCGTTCCCGCAGCATATTGACCGCTTCGCTCAAAGTCGGCAATGGGACGGAAGAAAGGTTTGTCGAGTCGGTCAACGAGCGACAGCGGATTATCTTTGCTAAAGAGCATCTGACCGGCAGCATATGTGTTGGCCGCATAGCAAGCATCTCCGTTGCTGCCACTCGCGTTCTTGCCGTTATAGATGAGCACAATACCGTCTTCCGTCATGACCGCCGGCGGCCCACATTCCGTGAGCATACTGTCGAAGAAACCTTTCCTGGGCTTTGCCAAATAGAGAAGTTCCGTGTTGTTGTCCACGATTGGCGTCCATGTGATGAGGTCGTCGCTGGTCGCTCCGCACACCCAATACTCGCCCCAATACATGAAGTACTTGCTCTCGCCATTCACCAGAATCTTCGTCGCTTGCAGGCGCCCGTCCTTTATCTCCGTGACGATGGAGCCCGACTTGCAGGCCAAGTTGGCAAACTTGCCGTCGTAAGCCGTTCGGAAACACGGGCCATGATGCGTCCAAGTCCTGAGGTCGCGACTCGTCGCAACACTGAGTCGAGCCGTCTTTCGGTTCCAAGAAGTGTAAGTCATCACATAGAGCGGCGCCCCATCGACCTCAGCCTCCACCACTCGCGGGTCTTCTGTGCCTCCCGGCCACTCGTAGGTTTGGGATATCGACGAGTTGTCCGGGAACATGACAGGCGAGGGAGAACGGTAATCGATGCTGACACCGTCGGCACTCTCCACAAGTCCTATTCGCGAAGTTCGCTTGCCGATGCCCGCATTGGGGTCGTCTTCGGCACGATAAAGCACACAGACTTTCCCGTCTTTCTCCACGGCTGCAGGGTTGAACGTATCAGCACATTCCCACTTCACATTAGCCTTCTTGACAGGACAATAAAAAAGGTTGTTGGCGATAGGACTGACCATAGGATTCTTCCCTTCAGGCCGCGTGAAGCCGCCTATCGCCCAATACGGCAGGACATTATCCCCCGCTGTTGCTGTAAGGACATGCAGCAACAACGCAAGGAAGCAACAGAAACGATTCGTGATTCTCACTTCATGATTCATATCCATATCCTATCTTTTTACCTTTTATCCCTGTCCCCTTCTTTTTTCAGCCCTTTCATGCCTTTCCTCAAGCCCTGCCAAATTCTTAAAACGCAACCTGCGATTATAAAGATGCAAGTTGCGTTTGTTCAATTGCAACCTGCGTTTATAAAAACGCAACCTGCATCCCAAGAAGTATGTACGCCTAAACGGAGAATGTGCCAGAGAGAGAGGACGATACAGCACTATACCTCTGGGAATAGTCCGTAGAGCTTAGCGTCGATTTGCTCTGTGATGCGCTGGAAGTCGGCGATGTTCGACTCGAACTTCAGCGTGTCGCCATCCACGATGAGCAACTTTCCGGGATAGTTCTTAATCCATTCCTCGTAGCGTTCATTCAGGCCGTTGAGGTAGTCGATGCGTATGCTTTGCTCGTACTCGCGGCCTCGTTTGGCAATCTGAGCAATGAGGTTCGGGATGGAGCTGCGTATGTAAATCATCAGGTCAGGCAGTCCTACGAGCGACATCATCAGGTCGAAGAGGTCGCTATAGTTCTTGAAGTCGCGGTCGCTCATGTAGCCTTGTGCATGGAGATTGGGGGCGAAGATGCGTGCGTCCTCAAAGATGGTGCGGTCCTGAATGATAGTGTCTGTGCTCTTTGAAATCTCGACGACATCGCGGAAACGCTTGTTCAGGAAGTAAACCTGCAGGTTGAAGCTCCAGCGATTCATGTCCTGATAGAAGTCATCGAGGTAGGGATTTGTCTCGACAGGCTCGTAGCGAGGTGTCCAGCCATAGCGCTTGACGAGCAACTTGGTAAGGGTGGTCTTGCCACTTCCTATGTTTCCAGCGATTGCGATGTGCATAATTTTGGATTAGAGATTAGGGATTAGGGATTAGGGTTTCGTTCCTGGCAATCGACTAACTCTCGAGTGGGAACATGCCATAGAGCAGTCCGTCGATTTTGTCGGTTATGTCTTTGAAGTCTTTTGGGTTGTGTTGGTAGTCGATATTGTCAACCTCGACGGTCAGGACTTTGCCCTTATACTTATTATAAATGAAGTCTTCGTAGAGGTCGTTCAAGCCTTTGAGGTATTCCAATTGTATGCTCTGCTCGCAATTACGGCCACGTTTCTGGATGTTACGAACAAGATGAGGAATACTGGCGCGCAGGTAAATCATGAGATCCGGGTAGCGAACGATGTTCGTCATGTGTCCGAAGAGTTCCATGAAGGTGTCGAAGTCGCGGTCGCTCAGGTTACCCATCTGCTTGTTATTGGTAGCGAAGACGTACACTCCTTCGTAAATGGAACGGTCCTGAATCGTGTCTTTCCCGCTCTTTTGCATCTCCATGAGGTCACGGAAACGCTCCTTCAGGAAGAATACTTCCATGGGAAAGGACCAACGCTCGATGTCCTTGTAGTAGTCCTCGAGGTAAGGATTGAACGTAACCTGCTCGTACATCGGCTCCCAATGGTAGTGCTGGGCGAGCATTTCGGTCAGCGTAGTCTTGCCGCTGCCTATGTTTCCTGCGATAACTATGTGCATTCTTTCTGGTATGACTCCACAAAGATACGCTTTTTTTCGCTTACCGCAAAACCTTTTGAAACTTTTTTAGCTTTACTTCTTTCCACCACCTGTGGAAGGAAGCAGAATATCGGCTAAACCATAACGATCCAGGAAGACACTCTTGTCGACGTGTCCCCTAATGCCATCAACATAGCTTGTACTGGAATATTGCCACAAAACAATGGGCACATCTTCGCTCAAACCTGGGAATTCATCCGCATAGCGAGCCACCATGAACTTGTATTCCATGAACTTCCCTTCGAGGTATTTGGCATAGAAGTTCACGCCTGTATAGATGATTGGCTTCACTCCGAACATTCGCTCCACACCGTCCAAGAAGGCTTTCAGGCTTTTCTGGAACTGAACAAGCGAGGCTTTGCCGCGTTTCTCGACATCGACAATCGGGATGAGGTCCTGCTGACGAGGGTCGACGGTGGAGCGGAAGTTCTCCAATTGAACGAGTGCGCTGACGGTTGGACTAAAGAAATGATAGCAACCTACAGGTATGCCGACTCGCTTCGCACCATAGAGGTTGCGCAGATAGAACTCGTCGACCAGATTGCCGCCTTCAGTTGCTTTGACATAGACGAACTGGATATCTTTGTTGGTAACCACTTCATCCCAATCGATGCGCCCTTGATAGTGGGAGACGTCGATGCCCTGTCCGCCTGCAACAGTATGGCGAATTGGTGGCCGAAGCTCAGCTACGCGAGGCTGCAATTGGTCTGGCTGCGGAGCTTTTGGCAAAGCATCCGGCTCTGGAAGAGTGTAGATTTGCTCTATCTCTTTTCCCTTCTTCTTGTCAGCAAACGTGGTCTGCGTCAGCACAAGAAACAAGAGCAGGACCGCCCATCCCCATTTAAGGGGAGAAAAGAACATTCGTCTTCCCCTAACGAAAAGATAGGAAGTTGCCTTTGAGCTGTTTGTCATTTACCGCTGTCTCTTGTTCCTTCTAACGGAGGTTAAGGGTTCTATCCTAAAAAGTCGAACTCAAAGTTGGGGCTCTTAATACTTGGATACTGGCTTCTGGGGTCGATATCCTGACGGCCACGCAGGTGAGCAAGCACCTTCTCATAGCAGTCCTGAGTGCTCTCGGCCTTCACTTTGCACACAAAAGGCGTATCGACATAGTGACATTTCTGCGTTTCAGGTGTTACGATGACACGCTTGAATGTTATCTTAGCTGCGTACCAACCAGGCTGGGGCTTAGCATACTGCGAAACAGCTTCCTTCTGAGCTATCTTCTCCACCTTGTTTCCGCTCGCTCCCTTTGCCTTGAACTCCTCCATCGTAGCGGCAGTCGTCTTTATGACAATACAGAAAGCACGCTGGTGCACCTTAACATGTTTGGGGTACATCGCACTGCTGGCCATGAATTTCTCCAGTTCGCTTGCCATCTCTTCGGTAACTTCAACATCATCCAAAGAAGCAAGAAAATCGAGGGCCTCCTGCACACTATAGACGAGAGTCTCTTCGTCGAAATATCTGATATAAAGATTCATCTAATTACTTAACAAATTACAAATTACAATACACAATTTCTATTTCGCGCACAAAGGTAGAAAAAAGACATCATATAACGAAATTTTCCCAACATAAAAACCTGCTAAGCGAAAGTTTTTGACTAATTTTGTCCGACGAAAAGCAAAGCAGAAGAATGAACATCAAAAGTTTTGCCAGAAACTGGTCACTGCCTTTGAGCATGACTATAGGTGCCTCAGCCTATTTTCTTTTCAGGAGTCTGCCACTCTCAGGGGCAGTCAGGGAAGTGATTGTGGAAGGCGTCGATTATGTGCAACCAACGCTCATCTTCCTGATGTTGACGCTGACGTTTTGCCGCATCCGACTTCAAGACATGCGACTCAAAGGCTGGCAATGGTGGTTGTTGGCTTTTCAGGGAGTCGTTGCGGCCTTGCTTTGTCTGATTCATCAAACGGTAGAGGACGAAACAAGCCGTCTCTTTCTGCAAAGCACGATGCTCTGTTTCCTTTGCCCAACCGCGACTGCAGCGGCTGTGGTGACTGCCAAACTGGGAGGAAACGTTGGTTCTCTGACGGCTTACACTATGATGATTAACCTCACAGCCGCAGTTCTCATCTCGACTTTTGTTCCCCTCGTTAATCCGACAGGCGGGCTGAGTTTCTGGCTGTCCTTCTGGATGATTATCAAGAGGGTGTTCCCTTTGCTCATCTTTCCTCTGCTGCTGGGCTTCTTCATCCGTCACACATTCCCATCCTTCCTGCGTTTCATCGACGCTCATCCTGACCTGCCCTTCCATCTTTGGGTAGTGGCTTTGTCGATTGCGATAGCCGTCACAACCCGCATCATCGTGCATGCAGGAGTGACTTTGCTGCCTTGCCTGCTGATTATGATAGGCTCTCTTCTGGCTTGCATCTTGCAGTTTGGAGTAGGACGACTTGTTGGAGGGCATTATGACGAAGCCGTTACTGCTGGACAAGCCTGCGGACAGAAGAACACCATACTCGCTATCTGGGTGGGCTACACCTTCCTCGATCCCCTGACAGCGCTGGCTGGAGGCTTCTACAGCGTCTGGCATAATGTCTATAATGCGTGGCAACTTTACAGGAAGGACTCGCTCCCCAAATCAACATCACAGCAGTCATCACAAAACATCACACGTTATGATTGCAAAGATAACGTGTTATGATGGCGATTATAACGTGTTATGTTTGCAATCATAACGTGTTATGTTTGCCAACGTAACTGCATATACTTTTTTTTCACCTTAATCGAAAAATATTTCGACATTCGTTTGGCAGAAAAACAGAATTGTCTTACCTTTGCATCGAAAAACAAGAAAAGATGACCCAGAACAGCAAATTCTACTTCGGATTTTACTATTACTTTTACTTTAGCAAATGAAGTGAAGCGGGTCGTCGTATATATATAAATAAGGTATAACACAGGAAAATATAGAAGCATCCCGCTCACACAGTGAAGCGGGATGTTTTGCGTTAAAGACAGGAACAAGATGAAACGGATTGCGATACAGGGTATTAAGGGCAGTTTCCACGACATCGCGGCTCATCATTTCTTCGAGAATGAGGAAGTGGAACTCGTTTGCTGTGACACTTTCGAGGAGATGTTTGACCGACTGAAAGCGTCACCCGACCTGCTGGGACTCATGGCGATAGAGAACACGATTGCCGGCAGCCTGCTCCACAACTACGAATTGCTGCGAGACAGCGGTATGACGATTGTGGGCGAACACAAGCTCCGCATCAGTCATAGCATTATGTGTCTGCCCGAAGAGAATTGGGAAGACCTTACCGAAGTTAACTCTCATCCCGTCGCACTCATGCAATGTCGCCAGTTTCTCAGACGTCATCCTGACCTCAAGGTAGTCGAAGTGGCCGACACAGCAGGGGCTGCAGCCGATATCAGCAGGGAGCATCGACTGGGACACGCTGCCATCTGTCATCGCGACGCCGCCAAAATCTACGGAATGAAAGTGCTGCGGGAAGGCATCGAGACAAACAAACACAATTTCACTCGCTTCCTCGTCCTCGCTCATCCCGAGAAGGCTACGGCGATTCGAAACGCCAGGCCAATCAACAAGGCGAGTCTCGTCTTCACCCTTCCCCACGAAGAAGGCAGTTTGAGCGCAATTCTTTCGGTCCTCTCATTCTATAAACTCAACCTGACAAAGATACAAAGTCTGCCGATTATAGGTCAAGAGTGGCAATATATGTTCTACATCGACCTCTCCTTCAGCGAGGAGAAACGCTACAGACAGGCACTCAACGCCATCACTCCGCTGACCCGCGAACTCAAACAACTTGGCATATACGAAGATGGAAAGCAAACAATTTGACATAAAGCCGGCAGAGAGATTGGCCGACGTGAAAGAGTATTACTTCAGCCGAAAACTGAAGGAAGTGGCTGCGATGAATGCTCAGGGAATGGACATCATCAGTCTCGCAATCGGAAGTCCCGATATGCCTCCTTCGCAGGAAACAGTCGAAACACTCTGCAAAGAAGCCCAAAAACCTACGGCTCACG
>JAFYYO010000184.1 GCA_017557475.1 Bacteroidaceae bacterium | reverse complement strand
TCTATGATGCCACAGAAACGCAGTTTCCAACTGGCTCCTTCCGCGCTCAACAGGGAGACTTGCATATAGTAGTTGCTGTCGTTCACGAGGTACGATTCGAAGCCCGTGCTGGAGATTTCCTTCATTTCGTCAGGCAAGAAGGAAAGGTAGAGGTTCAGGCGCTCGCCCTCTCGCCGCTCTAATGGTTTCGGTTTGAACGTAATTGGTTTCTCCTCAGGCTCCTCTTGTTCTCTTGCCTTCAAGGGAGAACTGGAGAGAGGCTTCTCCCTTTCTATCGTTTTCACCTTGCCGATATCGTATTCCTCATTGCCAACAACGACAACATCCTGCATCAGCATCGGTATCTCGAAGCCGTCTTCGTCCTCGACAAGCACGATGTTCTTGCCTTGGAAGCCACTCACTCTGCCGCCTCCCACCTCGGAGAGGAAGCGCACCTGGTCGCCTATCTTCATAGTATCGCACGTTTGATTTATTGGCACAAAGGTACGAAAAAAATATCAGAGCACAGCACATAAACTCACTTTCCGTAGCAAATTATACTCTTTTGCCTGTTTAATTCTTAAAACGCAAGTTGCGATTCTAAAAACGCAGGCTGCGATTGTACAGTTGCAAGTTGCGTTGCTACAGACGCAAGCTGCGTTTCAAGTATGTTGCTGCTTGAAAATAAGAATAAGAAACCTTAATAATACGATAGCAACACACCAAAAGGCCGTCCTTATTCGTTATAGTTATATAAGTATAACTATGAGTCGGCGTCTGAAGACATATCTCAAGGAGTTCGTTCGCGTCCTGTGTAAGGTGGGCGACTGCATCTCGTATGTCTGGTTCCTCATTCCCATCGGTTTCTATTACGGCTTGAGGGGAGCGTGGCTGAACATGCAGACATCCCCCGAGGTGACGGATTTCTATTTGGACATCGTGCTTTTGGCGTTCCTCCTATACGTCATAGCGACCCTTTTCCTGCTGCACAGGGATAAGCTCGTGCAGTTCTGCATCGCCGCAGCAGTGGGAGGGATTATGTTCCTCGCCATGGGATTCATCGGGCTCGCCCTGCAGTCCGCTCCGACAAGCTTTGCCAAGAATCATCCCATACCTGAAGGTCTGGCCTACCACATGCCGAAAGCCAAGAAGGCAGACCTGGCTGAAGGTGTTGACCCAGCAGATTCCACGACCTTCCTCCAACTGCGAAACAGCTTTGAGGGCGGCATCTACCAGTATTCCTTCTACTATCCCAGCCTCCCCGAAGGCGTCATTTGGCTGCGATGCTACGAGGTAACGAAGAACCTGCCTCTGTCGGAATCAAGGATAACAAGGAAGTCCTGTCAGCAGGTGAAGGGCACCGACCACTTCGCTTGCCTTGTGGACGCCAAGGAGTTCACCATCTATGAAGGCGACTGGGGCGACTGCTATGCTGCAAGGATAGAAGTCTGGTTTGCAGACCGAAAAGGGCAAAAACGGAAACTCCTCGAGAAGATATACGGCGTCGAGGGCTGGATGCGATAATGACTCAAACTATTAAACGTAACGATATGAAGAATCTCAAATGCATGCTTGTGCTACTGTGTCTTGCATTTGCCCATGAGGCGAGTGCTCGCACGATATCTGTCGAACGCTTTGGTGCCCGACCTGATGACGGTCGCTCGGACACAGAGGCTCTGAGAAAGGCTGCCGCCTACTGCCGTAAGCACTCGCAGACTACGCTCGTCTTTCCTGCCGGAACATACGAGTTGAGCGACCCGACAGCAGTTGATATCGAGCGACGAGCCATCAGCGGTGCTCTCGGCAAAGGGCTCGAGGTGCAACAGGTGCTCTTCCAACCCCAGAAGCCTTACGTCACCGGGCTTGACTTCACAGGTTGCGAGGGTCTCACCATCGAGGCACAAGGAGCGCGGCTCGAGGTCGGAGGATGGATGCAAGTGCTTTCCTTCGTTGGTTGCAAGGGATTGACACTCAACGGACTCGAGATTACCTATCGCCGTCCTGCAGCAACTGAAGGTCGCGTCGTCCGCACTTCAAAAGAAGACTTCGACATCGAATACGACCCTGCGCTCTACACTTATATTGACAGCATCGTGCAGGGACGCTACTATTTCTACAGCAACGAGCAACGGCACTTCTACTATGGCGGCATTCGTGAGGCAAAGCTGCTGCGTCCCGGATTGGTGCGCATGACGTCTTCCGTAAATCCTCCAGTCGGCGACATCTGCGTCATTCGGTATGGCGGGCACTACCGTCCGTGCGTCATGCTGCGCGAATCCGACGACATAACGCTTCGCGGACTCGCCATCCGAAGCTTTCCCGGAATGGGGATTGTGGGACATCTTTGCCACAATATCCTCATCGACAGTCTGAACATAACGCCCGAAGCAGGTCGCGTCAGCTCCACATCCACCGACGCGACCCACTTCACATCCTGCAGCGGCGACCTGACCATCAGCAATTCCACCTTCGCAGGAAACGGCGACGACTGCACGAACGTCCACAACTACTATTGG
Source organism: Bacteroidaceae bacterium (assembly GCA_017557475.1). The sequence goes on along the minus strand of JAFYYO010000184.1, from coordinate 3,321 downwards.
CATATTATGCCCGATGCCGCCAATCTTGCCAAGATTGAGGTCCGCCTCGAAGGTGCCGACCCGCATGCTCAGGCATTGGACTATCCCTTGGTAGGAGACACGCTTATCCTGCTCAACCGCAAGACGATGCAGGAAGTGGACCGCTTCGTGACCCGTTCCTGCGACATCGACGTCGAGGCTTGGCGTGTCTGTGCTACCCTCGACCATGCCCTACCCTATGCCGACTGCAAGGAGTTGTTGATGTACAACTACTCTCGCTTCCCGCACGTACGTATATTAAATAATGTGGATGACTACAACAACGCACGTGCTTTCCTGCTGAAAGCCCGCGATGTAGTCGTTCGAGGGAACCGGATTGGGCGCTGCACGCTGTCTGCCATAAAGTTAGGCGCCGAACTCAGCTGGCACGAGGCAGGACCTGTGGAGCGTGTTGTGGTAGAAGACAACGACATTCGAGGCGCAGGCACAGACGGAGGTTATCGGGCGACGGGCATCATGGTCACGACCGAGTCGCCACAGACTCCGCCGCATGTAAACCGCAACATCCTCATCCGCAACAACCGTATTGAAGGCATCCATCCGACAGCCATCCTCCTGCATGATGCCCAAGATGTGGAGATTTACGGCAACACGTTTGTCGGCGGACATGACATAATACAACGAAACTGCCGAGACATTCGCCTCGGCAGCAATAGTTTCCAATAAAAGAATCTCTTTTTAAAGCTCGGCGTCGCTGCACTGGAAGGTCGTTCCCTTCGTGATGTCGCCTGTTTGGAGGCCGAGCTTGAGCCACTTCATGCGCTGCTTGCTGGTGCCATGCGTAAAGGTTTCGGGCTGAGAATAACCGCGAGCCTTCTCCTGCAAGTAGTTGTCACCAATAACCTGAGCACAACGGATGGCTTCCTCGAGGTCGCCGTCTTCGATGCTGCCGAACATCTTATTGTCGTGATAAGCCCAGACGCCTGCATAGAAGTCGGCAAGCAGTTCGAGGCGGACACTTAGTTTGTTGGCTTCAGTCGAGTTGAGTTTCGACATCTGCTGATGCACTTTGCCAAGCGTTCCAAGCAGGTATTCGACATGGTGACCAACCTCGTGAGCAATCACGTAAGCATAGGCGAAATCGCCGTCAGCACCAAGTTGCTGCTTCATAGAAGTGAAGAACGAAAGGTCGATGTAGAGGCACTGATCGGCTGAGCAATAGAAGGGACCCATGCTTGCCGAGCCGTTGCCGCAACCTGTCTGTACTGCGCCTGTGTAGAGCACCATCTTGGGAGGCTCGTAAGTGCGTCCTATCTTCTTAAACTGCTCTGCCCACACGTCTTCCGTGCCAGCGAGGATCTGCTTCGAGAAGGTGGCGAGTGCCTGTTCTTCTTCAGTGAACTCGCGACCGCCTTCTGCCTGTTCAGTGACGTTACCCATCATCTCGGGTGCCAAGCTAATGAGGTCGGCAATGTTAAGGCTGCCCTTTGTCATGAATGTCATCACAAGTGCGATGATGATGCCGACAATGCCGACGCCGCCAGCTTTAGCCGCAGTCATGCCGCGACGGTCGTCAACGTTTGTGCTTTCTCTTCTTCCTGTAAGTTTCATAAGTGTATAAGTTTAGAATATTTGTGTGTTTCGTCTGCAAATATAGTGTTTTTTTCGTGAACTATGAACACTTTTCACATTTTTCTTTGTAATTTTGCACCCGTTTTATGGACACGAAGCACATACAAATACGCGATTACGACTATCCTCTGCCAGACGAGCGCATTGCGAAGTTCCCTTTGCCAGAGCGCGACAGCAGCAAGTTACTCATCTATGACAAGGGGAAAATAAGCGAGACTTTATTCCACTCTCTGCCTTCACTTTTGCCTGAAGGAGCACTTATGGTATTCAACAATACCCGCGTCATACAAGCGAGGCTCCACTTCCGCAAGGGAGAAGCACAAGACGGTGCACTCATCGAAGTCTTCCTTCTCGAGCCAGCCGACCCTGTAGAATATCAGGAGAACTTCGCTCGGAAGGGCTCTTGCTCGTGGTATTGCCTCGTGGGAAACCTGAAGAAGTGGAAGGAAGGAAAGCTGACCAGAACATTGACTGTTGACCATTCAACATTGACTATTACGGCAGAGCGAATCGGAACTCACGGCACGAGTCAACGCATTGAGTTTGAATGGGCGACAGACGATCCTCAATCTTCTCTCACTTTTGCCGAGGTCATCGATGCCGTCGGAGAACTTCCAATCCCGCCATACCTCAACCGCAAGACGCAGGAGAGTGACAAGACGACCTATCAGACGGTCTATTCCAAGATAAAAGGCTCTGTTGCGGCACCTACTGCGGGATTGCATTTCACCAAGCGTGTCCTTGCCGATATCGATGCTCGCGGCATAGAACGCGAAGAAGTGACGCTGCATGTGGGTGCAGGTACGTTCCGACCTGTCAAGAGTGAGGACATCGGCGGCCACGAGATGCATTCCGAGCACATTGCCGTGCATCGCCGCACGATTGAGCGACTTTTGGCTCACAATGGCGAGGCGATTGCAGTCGGGACAACCAGCGTGCGCACCCTCGAAAGCCTTTATTATATGGGCATTCTCGCAAGTCAGGGCAAGGAAGACCTTCACGTCCCGCAATGGATGCCGTATGAGTACGACAACTCTCTCTCGACGACGGAAGCTCTCGAAGCCCTACTCCATTACATGGACGAACAAGAGGAGGAGGTGCTGCACTCCAGCACGCAAATCATCATTGCTCCGGGCTACAAATACCATATTGTGAAGCAAATGATAACGAATTTCCACCAACCACAGAGCACTTTGCTGCTTTTGGTGAGCGCCTTTATTGGCGAGGGCTGGCACGACGTCTATGACTACGCTTTGAGCCACGACTTCCGCTTCCTCAGCTACGGCGACAGTTCGATGCTCATTCCCTGAAGGAAAAACTAGCCACGCCTAGTTGGCCAATTAGCCACGTCTAGTTTGAGGATTAGCCACGTCTAGTTTGGCAACTAGGCGTGGCTAGTTTTCATATGCGTCATATCAAAACTCTTCCTTATATGTACAAAAAGTGCAATTAAGATGAATTTTATTGCAAAAATTGTACCATTGTGCGTAATTATTACTATCTTTGCGTTGAAGATTTAACCAAACTGCACTTTCTATGAAAGCTAGACGTCGCTTCCTGATAGCACTTTCCCTGCTGATGACTCTGCTGACAGCATGGGCTGAGCCTCTGAAGGTAGTTACTGAGCCTGTCGAGGGTTGCTTCACCATTTTAGGTACAAAAGCGACGGACAAGTGCATCATCCTCTACGACGCCAACGATGCTGAGGTG
>JAFYYO010000183.1 GCA_017557475.1 Bacteroidaceae bacterium | reverse complement strand
ATAAATGATGAATACGACGATGAGGAGAAGCCCTATCAGCGTCTCAATCAGAATACTTACATCTTCGAAGCGAAGACTCTCATCACGGACTTCACGAAGATTCTGGGTCTCGATGATGACTACTTCGAGAATGTTGAAGGCGAGGCAGAAACATTAGCCGGCCTTCTTCTCGAGATAAAGGGTGAGTTCCCGATTCAAGGAGAACGCATTGAATACAAGCGCTTTACCTTCGATGTCCTTGAAGTTGACCAAAGAAGAATCGTCAAAGTGAAGGTCATCGTCCATAATGACTGATAAACAAAGAAGGAAGCCTCGATTGAAGCTTCCTTCCTTATCTTATTGCTTTTGATTGAGTAGTTTGTCTATCTCGTTGAACTCATCCCCAAGATTGAGGTTGAGGTAGATGCGATAGAGTGGCGAGGCCCATCTGTCTTGCCTGTCTGGTTGCAACTGGCGAACCTTTTCCATGCAGGGTTGTGCCTGCTTATAGAGTTCCTGCGTCCTGAGTTTATCTGTAAGATATTGCGGGTCTTGAGTGTCCTTACTACTCATCTCCTGCGAAATGACTGCCAGGTTGAGATAAGAAATACCTTTATTATAATAGGCATCTGCGAAGTTCTGGTCCAACAGGATTGTACTATCCGCTAAGGCTATGCAAGCCTTATAATCGCCCTGAGAAAGGTAGCTCTTCGACTTAGCATAGTAGTGAATGGCTTTGGCTCCTGTTCGTTTGGCCAGATTGTCTGCAAGACTTCGTTCTTCATCGAAAGCACGGTGCCCCTGATACCAGTCAGACAGTTGAACGAAGAACCAGTCATGATCTGGATAGTCCTGCACACCTTGCTTCAGGGAAGCTACAAAAGCACTATCATTACCGAGTTTAGCGTATGAGCGAGCCTTGTATTCCTGAAGGATAGCGGCAGTAGCCGGTTCGGAACACTTGATTGCCTCATCGACATGATCGATGGTACCTGCAGGGTTCTCTGACAGGAAAGCTGAGAGTGTGGCCCATTGTGTTGCCTGAGGAAGAATTGTGTCGGGCTTCCCTGCTTCTGCATAAGAGCAATAGAGGTCGAAGAAGGGATAGGCCTCCACATAGTTCTTCTTTGCAAGATAGAACTTTCCGCCTCCCAGGATGTTTCTGCGATGCTTGTTTCGCAGGGAGTGCGTCTTTCTCTGCAAACGCGGATGAACCACTCCTTTCTCATCTGGAGCGAGGTCAACACTATCGCAGAGCCTGAGCTGGCCATACATATCGCGAAGTTTGTTGAAGAACACCGCAGTATCGTAAGGCTTCTTGAGGAATGCTTTTTGATTCTCTACGCCATTGAGCGACTGCTCGAGCAAAGCAGCAGAATAGTAAATCTTGGCCTTCTGCTTATTCTTAAGTTCAGGGCGACTCAAAGCCCCAAGCAAAGCATTACGAGCCGCATCCTGACCGCTCATGTTCTTGACTGCATTCCTCGCATTCTTATAGAGCGTCGCCATCTTCTCCTGCTTCGGCTTCTCAGGCTTCTTTTCTTTCTTTGCTTTAGCCGGACTGATTGTCAAAAAAGCAGGAAGCAAGAATGCAAGGAACAATGTCCACCTCATAACCTTGAACTTTGAACTTGAAACTTGGAAACTTAAAACT
>JAFYYO010000182.1 GCA_017557475.1 Bacteroidaceae bacterium | reverse complement strand
GCACAAGACTCACAAGGAACATGAAACCTTGTGAGATAATGTACTGTCCCCAATGAGGACGTAACGTGATGATGTGGAATCGTCTTACTGTCTGCTGCATATCATTCATCTGCGCATACCATGATGCTTGGTTTCTTCACTCTCGTTGATCTCTACATTGCCGTCTGCATCCAAATCGACACCGGCAGAGACTTTCTTTTCTTCATCTTCCGCTTCTGTCTCTTCCTTGACTCCAAGGGCATCTGCCAATTCTTTTCTGAATGTCTCACCTGCCTCTATAGCTTTAGCCTTAATACCCTCCTTATCCTCTGGTGCCACCATCCGCGAGTGCTGCATAGTGTAGGCATCTTCATAAAGGGTCTCGTAATGGGCGTAGAGCTGCCACAAGGACTTGGGAAGAAGGTCTATCTGACTGTCATTGGGATGAAGCACATCCTTGACACTTGGGATGTCATCGGGATGCTTGCGGAAGGAATCGACATACTCCCTGAGTTCTTCCTTCACATTCTCCTTGGCAAGAGGATTGTCCCGTCTGGCTATATTGGCTAACAACTCTTCATTGAAGTCTTTGTAGCCGTCAGATGGTTCCTCTCGCACAATACGGTTGCTTGGGACATTTGCCTTTTCTGCCAAAGTCTTGAACTGTTCGAAGAACTTCTTTCCTGCATCGTCCATGTCAAAGCCGATGTGGAAAGTGGCATCCTTGGCGGTTTGTATCAGTCCTTCCAGTTGTCTGGAAGAAGGATTGCCTCCAGTCGAAGCAAAGACTCCGTGTGAAAGTTCCTTCTTGGCTTGGGCATCGAGGTTACTGTCTTTTCCCATCAGGAGCTGGTGGAAGGCCATAGCATCATAGGCACTCTCAAAGATGAAGACACGCTTGGCATCCTGTAGTTTTGTGGCTTCAGGACTGGATAGCCAAAGCCCCTCACTGGCATTGGAACCCTTTGCTATGCCTTTGTACGATGTGCCATCAGGCTTCTTGCGTCCTCTTTCCTCCAGACCGACAATCGTTTCATCCTTGCCGGGGATGGTCATCGGGAAAGCGAGATTCCTATATACCTTGCCATCCGTACCCTGACGTTCTGCAATAAAGAAGTCCTTTCTGAATGCAAATTGAGTGGCGAGATTCAAGCCTCTTGACTTGAAGTATGGGTAAAATGGCTTATGAGTGTTTTTGTCACCGCCCTCGAATTTGTGAAGCGTATAATCTTCCAAGTTAAAATCTGCCTGTTGCTGTCGCTCAGTCACAATTTTTGTTTCCCTATCTTCAATAGGGTTATTGAGTAAGCGGTTACAGACAAGATTGACGAGACGGTCTTTATCCATACCAGGAGTGTAATCAGAGAACATTTCTGGATGCTCTTTGATGAACCCGATGATGTTGTAGTTCTTGTGCGTAGGTGGTTGGAAGCAGCACTGGCCATTGGCAGTAACGATGAACTTGTCACCGTGTATGCGTCTGCCAGTACTGTCCAAACGTACATACGACGGGTAGCGCAAGCCATCCCGCCTATTGAGCGTATAACCTGCATCTACCAGTACTTCCTGAATATTCAGGCGTTGTTTGAAGTCGTCGTAAGTGAGTTTTGCCATGTTATCCTAAATCTTTTTACCTTATATTTCTATCGTCCAAGTCCGACACCGTGCATACCGGCATTGACTCCTGCATCAAAGGCTCGTGAGGCGATGTCCTGTGGTGAATCGACTCCAGGCTTAAAATAGATGTGTGGTCGTGGATCATGGTCGTGATGATGCTCCACAAATACAGCAGGGCCGCTGTGGTGCATGTGACCCAGCTCACCCATAACGGCAAGACCAGCAAGCAAGGCTCCACCGATCTGTGCGCCAATGCCAGCATGAGAACCAGGCACATTCTTCATATCCACCTCATTGAAGATATGACTGAAGAGTTTCATGCGATGGTAGTCATCGATGGCCATGAACTTGTCGTACTGCTTCTGGGTAATCTCATGGGAGATAGACTCTCCGTTGATGACTGCTGTCATGCGATAGAGGTTGTTTCCCTTTGCGTCCTTCTGCTGCTCACCCTGCTCATTACGGACTGGCTCAACCTTGATGTCATCCACCGTGACCTCACGACCATGCTTGCCCTCACGATACCATCCTTTTCCTTCGTTGATGTCATAGAGACTCTGGCCATCTACATGGGCAACAGTCTTATCCTCTGGCTCTCGCTGTACTGAGAGTGACGGGTCGAGAGGCTGATGAACACCTTGAACATTGGTCTGCTCCAGCAAGAGGCTTTGTCTCTGGTCGAGTTCTGCTGCCACTTCTGGCTTCAACGTGATACCTATATGTTCCTTGCTGTTGAGCATATCCATCGTTATCTTGTCGTTGAAGTCAGCCTTGATTACATCATTGATGATGTCAAGACGTGCCTGAACAGGAACTTCCTTTACGCTGTTGCTGTTGAGCTTCTTCAGCTCTTCCTCAGTCAGGTCATATACAAAGTCCTGCTTGGCTCCAGTTGACTGGATGGTCAGGGTCTTCTTCTCTGGATCAATAAGGATTCCGTGACTGTCTAAGCATTCACGGAACTTCTCATTGGTGAAATAGACCTTGCTCGTGATGAGTTCATTGTATGGCTTGGCTGGTTCAACAGGTCTCGGCTTCACCTCTACAGGCTGGATGACCGTCTGAAGATTGGCCAACACATCCTGCGATGGCTGTACCACCTGTGTTTGCTGTCCTTTGTAATAGAAGCCGTATGCACCGCTCTGGAGTTCGCCTGGTTTCATTCGTCCATCAGGACGGTCTGGAACCATCGGAGCACCTTGCATGAACAAGGCTCCTCCAACTCTGCGCATGTGCCAGCCTTCCTGCTGACGTGGTGTCCAGCCAAGGAATCTGCCATGATAAGGATCCATCATCGGATGGAGTCCTCGTCTGTCCCAAGGCAAACGTCCATATTCGCCAACACCGATACGATAGCCATGAAGTCCCATAGCCACTCGACCATTGGCATTGCGTGCATGAACAAAACTTCTGGGCAGATAGAAGTCATTGGAGAGTAATCCTGCCAAGGTGTTATATGCCTTCTTGTTAGCAGAATTGGTTCCCCAATCCACCATGGCTCGCATCTGCTGCTGGTTGATGGGGTATGTGAGCAAAGGACTGTCATGTCCCTGCACGGCAAGGGCAAAGCCATCCCCCTGACGAACGATGTGCGCTTGCATACCGTTACGTCGGAGGATGTCCTGTAGCTCTGGTGCCAAGTCACGCCCCATAGGTAATGTGTTTGATCTGATAGACATACTGTTTACGGTTTAGTCTTCTTGTTCGTTCTCTAACTGATCTCCCTTCCACTCGACAAACTGCTCTGCGCTTTCCTCATTGATGGTGAGACCGCGCTCCCTGCAGAATGCAGTGTATTCCTCCTGCCATTCAGGGGAATGATGGTTGACATAATCAATCCAACCATATTCGCCGCTCTGGAATTTCTCCACAAGCTCGTCTTCAGGGTAATACTTTGTTGCTGCCATTGTTCTTTGATTTTGAGGTTTTACTTGCATTCGATGGATTAGCGTTGCATCACACGCATACCCATCTTCTTCTGTTCCTGCCACAATTCTTCACTGTAGTCTTCCTCGTGAACATAGTTCAGGTCGCCATTGTCATCTGCCACCCAGCAGCCAAAGGCACCGAAATTGTACTTGTCCCACTCACG
>JAFYYO010000181.1 GCA_017557475.1 Bacteroidaceae bacterium | reverse complement strand
GCTCGTCTGCGAGAACAAACGGATGAATGCCCTGGTCTTTGCAGGAGAGAAAGAATCCGTGATGAGGAACCGCGGCAAGATGTTTGCAGACACGAATATCAGCATGATTGCCATCAGTCCCGACATGAGCCACCTCTTCGAGATAGACCAGGCACTGAAAGATGGCGAGATTGTCAGCATGCCTGCCGACCGCATCAGCGGCTCACAGAAGTTCATCGAGCATGACCTGCTCGGAGCAAGGGCAAAGTTCCCGTTGGGACCTTTCTCCGTGGCAACTTTGAGAAGCCTCGATGTGCTTGCGGTAAACGTGATGAAAACCTCACTGGGGAGCTACAAAATCTTCGTTACTCCCCTGCCCTACGACAAAGAAGCCTCACGTCAGGAACAGATAAACCAACTCTCTGGGGCTTACGTTGCAGAACTTGAGAAACGCGTCCGCCAATACCCAACCCAATGGTACAACTACTTTGAGTTCTGGAACAGAACGGATTAGGGATTAGAGATTAGAGATTAGGGATTATGATTAGCGTTCTTGCCACAAACATAACCTCGCCTCTTGGCTTCACCACAGAGGAGAACTACAGGGCAGTCCTCTCGGGAACCTCTGCCCTGAAGCGCTATGAGGGTTTGTGGGGATTGCCAGAGCCGTTCGCAGCCTCTCTCTTCACAGAGGAACAAAGAGCAAAGCTTGAAATTAATGAATGTACGTTCTTTGAGGCTCTTGCCATCCGTTCCATTCGCGAAGCTCTCACACATGTTCAGCTGGACGTCGCTTCTCCAAGAATTGTCCTGATTCTGAGCACTACCAAGGGAAATATAGGAGAGAGCCCTTCCGAAGCTGCGAAGGTCATTGCCAAGGCTTTGGGAGTGAGCACGACGCCCATTGTGGTTTGTAATGCTTGCGTCTCAGGCCTCTCTGCCCAACTGCTTGCCAACAACTTGCTTTCCGCAGGCCTTTATGACTATGCCATCGTAGTAGGAGCTGAGGTGCAAAGCAAGTTCATCGTCTCAGGTTTCCAATCACTTAAGGCTGTCTCTGATGAGCCTTGCCGTCCTTTTGACATTGAGCGCATAGGGCTCAACCCAGGCGAAGCTGCTGCCACCATGATTTATGGAAGAATGGTCAATGGTCAATGGTCAATGGTCAGCGGAGCCGCTCGCAACGATGCCTACCACAATGTTTCCCCTTCCCCGCAAGGTGAGGGCTTGACAAGCGCCATCAAAGCAGTAATGGAAGGTCAAGACAAAGAGCGACTCGCAACTGTTTGTGCTCATGGAACTGCCACGCTCTACAATGACCAGATGGAATCTGTGGCAATACAAAGAACAGGGCTCTCGGACATTCCTCTCTCAGCACTCAAAGGCTACTACGGACACACGATGGGAGCTGCTGGCGTGCTTGAGACCATCCTCACCATGCGAGCCACAGACGACGGGATTGTCCTGCCCACAAAAGGCTTCACAGAGCTTGGTGTCAGCGGAAAAGTCAGCATCAGCGACGAGAGTCTGCAAACGAATAAGACTGCCTTCCTGAAGATTATGTCAGGCTTCGGAGGCTGCAACGTGGCGGCGCTCTTTTCAAAGACAACGGACAATAGACGACAGACAACGGACAACAAACTCCACAAAACTCACACAATCAGGCTTTCCTCTGAGGATGGGACGTCTTTGACGGACATTTACAAGCAAGAGATTGGGAACTATCCAAAGTTTTACAAGATGGACATCCTCTCGCGCCTGGCCTTCGTAGCTTCTGAACTTCTCTTCAAAGCTATGGAAGAAACACAAGAAGTGCCTGCCATCATATTCTTCAACCACTCTTCTTCCATCGTTGCTGACCGCCAGTTCCTCAAGACCATAAACAACGCTGAAGGTTTCTTCCCCAGTCCTTCCGTCTTCACATACACTTTGCCAAACATAACGACGGGCGAGATAGCCATCCGCAATCACTTCCAAGGCGAAACCTCATTCTACATTCTTCCAGAGAAAGACGAAGCCTTGATGAGGCAAATCCTTGAAGCCACTCTGCTTGGAACAGGAGCCAAGAGCGCCATCAGCGGCTGGATAGATGCCGAATCAGAAACAAACTATGAGTGCGAATTATCAATGTACATCACACGAAAATAATTATGGAACAATTAATTAAAGACTTGAAATCACAAATCAAAGAAGCCCTCAACCTGGAGGAACTCCCCCTAGAAGAGTTTGACGAGAATGCGCCTCTCTTTGGTGAGGAAGGCATTGGGCTCGACTCCATTGACGTGCTGGAGATTATTGTACTGCTGGAGAAGAACTACGGCATTCGTCTGGCTAACCCGAAAGAAGGGAAGGCCATCTTCCAAAGCGTCAAGACGATTGCTGAGTACGTACAGGCAAACAGGAAGAAGTAAACAAGAAGATGAGCATCGCAGTCACAGGTTACGGCATCATCTGCGCGATTGGAAATGACGCACAAAGTGTGCTCCGTTTGCTTCAAGAAGGCAAGACGGGGATAGGCTCTATGCGTTACCTTCAGTCAAGCCACAAGGAACTGCCCGTCGGAGAAGTCAAGCTTTCCAATGAGGAAATGAAAAGGATGCTTGGGCAGGACGAAAAAGCCGTCATCAGCCGTACGGTCTTGATGGGAGCCATCGCTATTCGTCAGGCTTTGGAGCACGCCGACCTCGACCTGAAGGGCAAGAGAATCGCAGTCATCAACGGGACAACCGTTGGCGGGATGGACATCACGGAGCACTACTTCAAGCAAATGAAGGAGGACGACGCCCTGTTGCCTCTCATTGAGAAGCACGATTGCGGTAGCTCCACACGCGAGATGGCCGACCTTGCAGGCCTGAAAGATGCAGAAGTCTGCACGGTCTCAACTGCCTGCTCATCTGCAGTAAATGCCATCATTCTCGGCTCTGAAATGCTCAAGAACAACGAGGCGGACATCGTCATCGCTGGCGGAACTGAGGCTCTGAGCCTGTTTCACCTCAACGGATTCAATTCCCTGATGATTCTCGACAAAGAGCCTTGCAAGCCTTTTGACAAGAACCGAGCAGGCCTGAACCTCGGAGAAGGAGCCGCGTTTGTGGTGCTGGAGCCCCCCTCTAACTCCCCCTCAAAGGGGAGAAATACTGTCTTCATTCGCGGTTATGGTAATCGTTGTGATGCTTTTCACCAGACGGCCTCATCGGAAGATGGTGAAGGTGCCTATCTCGCGATGAGCGAAGCCTTGCAAATGGCTGGGTTGAAGCCTGGGAACATCCAGTACATCAACGCTCACGGAACAGGTACTCCCAACAATGATGCCAGCGAAAGTACGGCTATTCAGCGAGTCTTTGGAGACAAGATTCCACCCGTTTCAAGCACAAAAGGCTTTACTGGTCACACCACTTCTGCTTCTGGTTCGATTGAGACAGTCATTTGC
>JAFYYO010000017.1 GCA_017557475.1 Bacteroidaceae bacterium | reverse complement strand
AGACCTATCGGATGGAATCGGGCGACACCAAACTGAAAGTCTTCAACATCACAGCCTATTACATCTTCAATCATCGTCGCTACTCCATAGCCGCTCCCTTCTCGCAGAGTTATATCCAAAGGCACTCAGCAGGTTCGTGGCTCGCAGGCATCAGCTATCAAGGCGGCAGCATCAAAGCGACGGAAGAGGGATTAGAAAAGATAGAAGAGGAAAGAGCGAAGTCGGGAGAACCTGCTACCTCAGAGGAGACGGATGGAGAACGTTTTCGCATCGGCGTCGGACATTTGGGCATCGGAGGCGGCTATGGCTACAACCTCGTCCTCGGCAGGAAATGGCTCCTCCACCTGTCTTTGGTTCCCACCTTTGTCATTTACAATCGCAACAACATTACAGTTGATGGCGAGCGCATAAAGGCCAGCCACATGCGGTTCGATATGCTTTTCAACGAACGAGCCGCCGTTGTCTACAACTTCTCGCCCCGTTACTTTGCAGGCATCAACGCCTTAGCGAACAACTCCCTCTTCGGAGGCAAGCACGTTACCTTCCATCAAAGCAAATGGGCTGCCCACGCCTTTGTCGGAATGCGGCTGTGGAAATAAAAAAACTAAGCGTGCCTAGTTCTCAAATTAGACACGCCTAGTTTGCAAATTAGGCACGTCTAGTTTGGCAATTAGACATGCCTAGTTTTCAATCGTCCCTGTTGAGGTTTCTTTACGAGTTCATGCTGAGGAGGAACTCCTCGTTGCTTTCCGTGTTCTCGAGGCGTGACTTGACTTCGTTCATGGCCTCGATAGGCGTCATATCTGCCAGGAACTTGCGCAAGATCCACATACGGTCAAGCGTCATCTTGTCTTGCAGCAAGTCGTCGCGACGCGTGCTACTTGCCACGATATTGACCGCGGGGAAGATGCGCTTGTTGGAGAGCATGCGGTCGAGCTGCAGTTCCATGTTGCCTGTTCCCTTGAACTCCTCGAAGATGACTTCGTCCATCTTGCTGCCAGTATCGATAAGGGCGGTTGCGATGATGGTCAGCGAGCCGCCGTTCTCGATGTTACGAGCTGCTCCGAAGAAGCGCTTGGGTTTGTGCAAAGCATTGGCATCCACACCACCACTCAGCACCTTACCGCTTGCAGGAGAAACTGTATTGTAAGCACGAGCAAGACGCGTAATGGAGTCGAGGAAGATGACTACATCGTGTCCGCACTCAACCATTCGCTTTGCCTTCTCGAGTACGATGCCGGCAATCTTGACGTGACGTTCAGCGGGCTCATCAAAGGTACTTGCAATCACCTCAGCCTTAACGGTTCGAGCCATATCGGTAACCTCTTCAGGACGCTCATCGATGAGCAACATCATGAGGTAAGCTTCGGGATGATTAGCAGCAATTGCGTTGGCAATGTCCTTCATTAAGAGCGTCTTACCTGTCTTCGGCTGAGCCACAATCAAAGCACGCTGACCTTTACCGATAGGAGCGAAGAGGTCCACTACTCGAGCCGAGAGGGAGTCGCCTTTGCCTTTGCAGAGCTTGAACTTCTCATCGGGGAAGAGGGGCGTAAGGTTCTCAAAAGGACTGCGGTCACGAACCGTATCGGGATTACAACCGTTGATGCGCTCTACACGCATCAGGGGGAAGAACTTCTCGCCATGAAGAGGCGGACGAACAGGACCTTCCACAACGTCGCCCGTCTTCAAGCCGAACTGCTTGACCATCTGCTGAGTGACGTAGATGTCATCGGGGCTGCTCAGGTAGTTATAGTCGCTGCTGCGCAGGAAGCCAAAACCTTCGGGCATCACCTCGAGGACGCCTTCGCCACGAATGTTCTCGCCGAAGTTGAAGGAAGCCCCACGAGCCCCTTCCGTCTCACTTGAGGTGGAGGGGACATAAGTCTCCCCTCGGGGAGATTTAGAGGGGGCTGCGGCTATTGCCTTTGCCTGTTCCTCTTCTGATGGGATGTCCTGAATGATGATGAAGTCGGCAGCTTCTTCTTTAGGTTGTGGTTTTGCCTTCTCTTCCTCTGCCTTTGTCTCGCTAATACGTTTGCGACGCTTCTTCTCGGGAGCAGGTTGTTCTTGCTGTACTTCCTCAGCAGGTTGAGTTTCACTTTCTTTCTGCTCAGCCTCCTTTGCCGCTTCTGCTGCCTTAGCAGCCTCCTCAGCCTCCTTTTCAGCCTTAGACTTGCGTCCACGCTTCTTAGGAGCAGGAGCGGCCTCTGTCTGTTCAACAACAGGAGCAGCTTCAACAACTGCAGCCTCTGCCTCTTTGACAGCTTTTGGTTTCCTGCCTCTCTTCTTAGGAGTTGGTTCAACAGGAGCCTGGAGCGACTGAGCGTCCAATATGTTGTAAATGAGTGTTGTCTGGTCGTTACTAAGTTCCGCACCAAGTTTCCCGGCAAGCGCAGTAAGCTCTGCCAGAGTCATTCCTTCAAGTTCACTTTTGTGCATAATCTGTGTATGCTTAATATAATAAATAATGTGTAAGGGAAAATGTCGAACTGCCGAAAGAAAGCCGACAGCTATTTCTCTAAAAGGTGCTGCAAAGGTACGACAAATAATTCAAAATTCAAAATAATTAAATTCAAATTTATGATATATTCTTGTTTTTTGTGTACTTTTGCAGGGAAAATAGCATGGTTTCGTACTTACAGGCACAGAATCTGACGCGAAGTGTGGGAGACAAGACGCTTTTCCGCGACCTCTGCTTTAGTATTGGTGAGGGGCAGAAAGTGGGTCTTATCGCCAAGAACGGCACGGGCAAAAGCACGCTGCTCAACATCTTGGCTGGCAAAGACCAAGCCGACGAGGGGCAGGTTGTCTTCCATAACGACCTTCGCATCGGTTACTTGGAGCAAACGCCCAACTATCCTCTCGACCTGACTGT
>JAFYYO010000180.1 GCA_017557475.1 Bacteroidaceae bacterium | reverse complement strand
GCTGCTTTCACCAATATAAGCGAGGAGCGGCTTCTCATCAGCAAGGCTGAAACTACTATAGATGTAAGGCTCGGAGAGTTGCAACGGCTCAATCTTTCCGCTTTTCGGATTGATGCGATAGAGGCTCTTCAGGTCGCGATTCTCGCAAAGCGCATAGATTTGTCCGTCCTGTTCCGACCATTGAAACGAAGCAACAGAGGGATTGAAGTCGCGAGTCAAGCAACGCACCTCCTTTGTTTCGAGGTCGATGAGGAATAGCTCATAGTCGTAACTGCTGGGTGTAATGCCTTCGGGAAGCGTGTTTCCTATGCCTTTGAAAGCTTCGGCACTTCCAGTAATAGCCACATATTTCTCGTCTGGCGAAAGCTGATAAGAGCCGATGAAACCATCATGACGAACAAGCGTATCCGTCTTTCCTGTTGAGGGGTCGAGAAGAAGCAGGTCGGCGAATTCGAAAGGACGTTCCGTCAACTTCTCTTCGCGAACGGAAATCAGGAAGCGACTTGCATCACGATTCGGCGTTACATAAATGTTGCGAGAACCTTTGGTGATGGGCGTTGTGACACCTGTCTCGATGTCATATAGCGAGAAGTTGCGGCGGTTTCGATAGCCAGGCTGACGGTCATCAGGCTCGAGAATCTGGTGCACATCTTTATTCTTCTCCTCGGGAACTTTCTCTTCGATAGTGATGAGGAAGTGCTTCATGTCGCGAGTCAGTTGCGCATGTCCCTTTCCGCTATACTTACCAATAGGAGTTTTATTGCCTGTCTTCAGGTCGACAATCTCATAACACCAAGTCCCTTCAGTTTCGCGATAAGAGCGAAGATAGCGGTCACCTTCAGGAAGCCAATGTTGGAAGCCATCGATGCTGAACTCTTTGCCTGTTTGGAGGTCGATGAAGATGTCCTTTCCTGACGTTTCGCCACCTTTATAAGTGATGTTCTTATGGATGCGGACATACTTGCCCGAACTGGATAGACTCACACCATTGATGCGTTCGCCGTGCATCATATCGGCATTTGTCCAATAGCGCTTGCCTTCGGGATTGATTTCGACGTTCTGCTCGCTCTCGACAGAAACTTTGAGCGTATCAGGTTTGTCGCCTTTGCGAAGCAACTTGATGCTGACTTCGTGCCTTCCAGGTACGAGTTCGAAGTCGCCGCCTTGCTCGTTGCCATCGATGAAGAGTTTGTGTTTGCTCTCGCATTTTACGTTAATCTTGCCCTTCGCATAGCTTGTGTTTTGAAAGGTGAAACCAGCCATATAGAGTTGCGGCTCATCGTTTGCGGCAGAGAGGACAATTTCATCTTTTGCCTCTTTATCTTTCCAAATGTCCGTCTTCATGAAGGCATCCAATAGAGTTGACTCGATGTCTATCCGTTTGCCTTCTGAATCGAGGCTGTCGGTCATGAGTGGCTTTATAGTAGAGTAGGGGCCAGCCATTCTGATGTTCTTCACGTCAATTGTCTCAGCTGCCATTATTGCAGGCAAAGCGATTAGGGCGAGGCCCAAGCAAAGGTTTTTAGCTTCTTGATACATTCTTTACTCCTTTAACGGTTTTGAGTTTCTTGATGAGTTGTTGCAGGCGGCTTGTGTCGTCGAGCATAACGGTTAGCGAGCCGTTGAAGAGTCCGTCGTTGCTATCGATACTGATGCTTCGGAGCAGAATCTTCTCTTCCTTACTTATTATATTAGTGATGTTGTTGATGATGCCGATGTCGTCGTTGCCGATGACGCGAAGTGTGATGGGATACTGACTGCCACGCTTTCCTGCCCATTTTGCCCTAACGATTCTGTAGCCGAAACGTTGGCGAAGCTGCGGAGCATTCGGACAGTCTTCTCGATGAATCTTGATGCCGCCTCCACTTGTTACAAAGCCGAAGACTGCATCTCCATAAACAGGCTGACAACATTTCGCCATTTGGAAGTCGAGACCCTTCAGGTTCTGGTCGATGACGAGCACATCTCCCTGCTCCGTTTGCCGCTTAACCTTCTCATCTTCGGGCAACACGAACTGGTCGGCACTTAGCGTGGAAGCGGTCTTTTCTGCTTCTCCATGATCGAAACGTTGTTGCTGAGCATAAGCCTCGAGCACGTTGTTCATGTCGAGCTTCCCGTCTGCGAGAGCAGCATAAAACTCTGTAACGATTTTGTAGCCGAGCTTCGACATCGTATGCATCAGGACGGGCTCCTCGTAATCGAGTTTCTTGTTCTTCATCTTACGCTCCAGCTCCTCTTTCGCGAGCAAAGCCTGTCTGCTCTCCATTTCCTTGAGGCTCTGACGAACCTTTGCCCTTGCTCGAGTCGTCGTGAGGATGTTCAGCCAATCGCGCTTGGGCGATTGGTTGCTGCTGGTCAGG
>JAFYYO010000179.1 GCA_017557475.1 Bacteroidaceae bacterium | reverse complement strand
GCGTTCTACGAGGTTGACGTCTGGTTCAAGAGCATCTCGGCTCTCGTCGTCGCTTTGCTCACTTGGGGTATCATCGCAGTACTTGCCTGGAAGGGAGGACGCACTTGGTGCAACACGATTTGTCCAGTCGGAACACTGCTCGGACTTATCAGCAGGCACTCTCTCCTAAAGATGACTATCGACACAGAGAAGTGCAAGAACTGCCGCAAATGTGAGCGAAACTGCAAGGCTTCCTGCATAGATCTGGAGACACACACAATCGATTACTCTCGTTGCGTAGTTTGCGGAAACTGCGAACTGCAGTGTGCTCACGACGCTTTGCACTTCACAAGCCCCACCCCAAAAGGTTCTTCCACAAAGGTTGACGAAGGTCGAAGAGCTGTTATGACTGGAGTTGCGCTTCTTGCAGGCACAGCTTTGGCAAAGGCTCAAAGCAAGGTGGAGCCCAAGACGACTGATGGCGGACTTGCCGACCTTATTAAAAAGAAGAAACCAAAGCGCGAAAAACTCATCACACCTCCAGGATCGCTCTCTATCAGAAACCTTCGAACGCATTGTACTGCCTGCCAGCTCTGTATTGATGCCTGTCCTAATGATGTGCTTCGACCCAGCAGTAGTCTTGAGAGATTCATGCAACCTGAGGTAAGTTTCGAGCGAGGATATTGTCGTCCAGAATGTAACCGTTGCTCGCAAGTCTGCCCAACTTCGGCCATTCAGCCTATTTCAGTAGAAGAAAGAACTGCCATTCAGGTCGGCCACGCAGTTTGGACTCGCGAACTTTGCATCCCTGTAAAGGACGAAAAGCCATGTGGATTGTGTGCTCGTAAGTGCCCCGCTCAGGCAATACAAATGGTGCCCCTGCAGGCTGGTGTGCATCAAGACGGCTGGCGTTGGAGGGATGCAGACAATCAGGAAATACCAAGAGAGAAGGTTTTGCTCATTCCCGTCATCAATGAAGAAAAGTGTATTGGCTGCGGTGCCTGCGAGAACTTGTGTCCGTCGAATCCCATCAGTGCCATCTACGTTGAGGGTCACGAAGTACATAAAGAGATATAAAAGACAACGCTATGAAAGATATCAATAGAAGAGACTTCCTGAAAGTCACGGGAACAACTGCGGCGACTGCGGCTCTGGCATCTTGCGGCGTAAAAGGCGGCAGCGCAGACGGCGAGGTGGACTACATGGGACATCACGAAGGACCCATTCCCACGGACAAGATGACCTACCGCACCAACCCTAAGCAGGGAGATAAAGTCAGCCTCCTCGGCTATGGCTGGATGCGTCTGCCCAACACTAAGGACGAGGACGGTCGCGAAGTAATCGACCAGGAACAAGTTAATAGATTGTGCAAGTTCGCACTCGATCATGGCGTCAACTACTTCGACACATCGCCTGCCTACTGTCGCGGCAAGAGCGAAGAAAGTCTTGGTATAGCCCTCGAAGCCAGCGGATACAAGCGAGAAGACTACTTCATTGCCACCAAACTCTCGAACTTCTCGCCCACGCAATACGACTTCGAAGAAGGCAAGGCGATGTTCGAGCGCAGCCTCGAATACTTGAAGACCGACTACATCGACTACCTGCTCCTGCACGCCATCGGTGGCGGAGGCATGCAACCGGTACACGAAAGATACCTCGACAACGGCTTGCTCGACTGGCTCGTGGAGCAAAGAGAGGCTGGAAGAATACGTAACCTCGGCTTCTCCTTCCACGGAGATGTAGCTGTATTCGACTGGGCGATGGCTCATCACGAAGAATATCATTGGGACTTCGTGCAAATACAAGCTAACTATGTCGATTGGGAAAGCGAAGACAAAGGACGTTCCGGCAAGTATCTTTACGAGGAACTTGCGAAGCGAGACATTCCTGTGGTCATCATGGAACCGTTGCTTGGCGGACGTCTCTCCAAGGTGCCCGACCATGTTGTGGCGCACTTCAAGCAGCGCAAGCCTGAGGACAGCGTGGCTTCATGGGCATTCCGTTACATAGGCTCAAAGCCTGCAGTACTTACCGTACTGAGTGGCATGACCTATATGGAGCACTTGGAGGACAATCTGCGCACTTACGCTCCGCTTGAGCCTCTTACTGAGGAAGAGCAAGTATGGCTTGAGGAAGAGACGGCAACCCTCATCAAGAGCTATCCCACGATTGACTGCAACGACTGCAATTACTGCATGCCTTGCCCCTATGGACTCAACATTCCTGCCATCTTTGTACATTATAACAAATGTGTCAACCAAGGTAATGTGCCCGAGAGCCAGCAGGCAGAGAACTATCAGAAAGCAAGGCGAGCCTTCCTCATCGGCTATGACCGCAGCGTACCAAAGCTTCGTCAGGCCAACCACTGCATCCAGTGCCGCGAATGCGTGAGCCATTGTCCGCAACAAATCGACATTCCTCGCGAGATGCAACGCATCGACAGTTTCGTCGAAAAGCTGAAGCAAGGAACACTTTAGGCAACAAAAAAAGGCTCCTTCCGATGTGGGAAGGAGCCTTTTTGTATAGTGCTTTATTTCTTTTCACTCATTGTAAAGTCCAGCGTGCCGCCATCCAAGAGTTGGCGATGCGTGAGCTTCCAGTCGGCCACCTTCTTGCCGTTGAGTTTCACGCCCTTCACGTAGATGGCCTTGTCCGACTTGCGCGGTGCATTGATGGTCAAGTCCTTGCCTGTCGGCATATGCAGCACAGCACGACGGAACAGCGGCGTACCGATGACGTACTCTGCAGAACCTGCGTTGAAGGGATAGAAGCCGAGAGCCGAGAAGATGTACCAAGCCGACATCTGTCCGCAGTCGTCATTGCCTGCATAACCGCATGGCGTGGCATTATAGAACTGGCTGCGCACCTGCTCGACAAGTTCCTGTGTACGCCAAGGCTGGCCAGCGAAGTTATAAAGATAGACTGTGTGGTGACTTGGTTCGTTGCCGTGCGCATACTGACCAATGAAGCCGCTGGCATTGCCATTCACTTCGCCGCTCGTCTCCGTAAGCGTGAAGTTCTCGTCAAGCTTCTTGATGAAAGGCTTCACACCGCCAAAGAGGTCGATGAGTCCCTGCGGGTTCTGCGGCACAAACCACATGTATTGCCAGGCGTTACCCTCCACGAAGCAAGGCTCTTCGTAACTGAGTGGGTCGAAAGGCTCAATCCAGTTGCCCTTGTCGTCCTTCGGTTGGAAGAAGCCCGTAGCGGGGTTGAAGAGGTTACGATAAAACTCGCTGCGCTTGATGAAACGCTCGTAGTCGGCTTGCTTGCCGAGTTTCTTTGCAACGGCAGCCACGCACCAGTCGTCGAAGGCCTGTTCCATAGTGATGGACACGCTGACGTTCTGCTTGTTTTGAGGCATGTAGCCGCACTCCTCCCAAACCTCGAAAGGACTGTTCGGATGCGTGCGAGTGCTGCTCTCGACCATAGCCTTGTAGGCACGCTCGACGTCGAGTCCAGGCAGTTCCGACAGGATGGCATCTGCTACGACGGGTATTGCGTGGTTGCCTATCATGCAGTAGTTGTCCTGCCCCCACAAATCCCAGATGGGCAGATAGCCGTAGGTCTCATGATGCAAGACCATATCGCGGACGAACTGCACGGCAATCTTCGGATAGAGCAAGGTGTAGAGCGGGTGGGCAGCACGGAAGGTGTCCCAGAGGCTGAAGGTGCTGTGATAGCTTTGACCAGCAGGCATTTGCTTGATTTCGAAGTTGGTGTCCATGTAGCGGCCATCAACGTCGCTGATGGTGTTGGGCTGCATGAGGACATGATAGAGACCGGTGTAGAAGATGGTCTTCTGGTCGTCGGTGCCTTCGATGTCGATAGTCGCGAGCTCTTTCTCCCAAGCATCGTGAGCGGCTTTGGTGTAGTAATTGAAGTCCCAAGACTGCGCTTCCGCCTTCATATTCTTGCGAGCTCCGTCGTTATCAACGGCTGAGATAGCGACCTTGGCCAATACATCTTTCTTATTATTAGGGAAACGAAGGGCAGCACGGAGTGTTCTGCCGTTGATGACGTCACTCCCTCCTGCATTTCGTCCGCCGTCCATCATGAGGCGACTCTCAAAAGGGCGCGAGAACTCGATGCGGAAATAGACCTTTCTCAACTTTGCCCAACCGGTCACGGCGCGAAATCCTTCGATGGTTTTGTCGTCGATGACACGAATCTGACTCTGGATAATCTGATAGGCACGACGACCCGTGTAGTACGCATCTCCACGGAAAGTCATGCGGTCGAGGTCGAGGATGACGGTCTGCTCCTTGCCTTCGGGGAAGAGGTACTTGTGGATGCCTGCATGAACAGTTGCGGAGAGTTCCACATTGATGTTCTCCCCACCAAGCAGGTTGACCATATAATAACCTGGCGCAGCGCTTTCCTGGTCGTGCTTAAAGGGCAGTGCGAAAATGCCTTTACGCAACAGTTCTGGCGTAACGTGCTTGGTTGTGGGCATCAGAGAGACATCGATGAGGTCCGTGCATCCCGTTCCACTAAGATGCGTATGGGTAAATCCGAAGATGGAGTCGCGGTTGTAATCATAGCCGCAACACGGGTCCCAAGTGACGTACTGCTCAGTCTCAGGGGCAAGCTGAACCATACCCTGAGGCATCGTAGGACCTGGGAACGTACTGCCGCTCAGGGCGCCAGTGTCGTCGGTCTGCGTTCCGATGAATGGGTTGACATACTTAGTATAATCGGTTGCCACGCTGCTCAAGGCAATACTGGCAGCCATACAAATAAATGTTATGCGTTTTGTGTAGAACATAAAAAAGGTGTTAATAATCTCGGCAAATTTCGGGATTTCTTTTGTCATTCGCAAAAAAAAGCCTACTTTTGTGCCGAAAAAGACAAGGAAACGCATGAAACGCCCTCTCATTCTGCTGCTCGCCATACTGACCTTCGAGACTCTTTCTGCCCAGAAGGTCGATTCGACGCGTGTCGATACCTTGCGACAAGTGGAAGTTCGCGGCGACTCCGTGCTGCGCGTCAACGAGGCCATACGCCGTTCGATTGGCAAAGACCAAGAGACTCGCATCGGATATCCCTCTGTGAGCGATGTGCTCGGACCAAGGATTACGGATAAAATCATGCATCCCTTTGCCGTAAAGGACCGCAAGCGAGACAAGAAACATGCTCGCGACCGCAAGATACTGGAGGAATACGAAGAGCTGTATCGCATCAAGAGTTTCGAGGAACTCCTCGACGAAGCCATTCGCAAGCAAGCCATCGAAGACGGTAAAGAGCCTCCAACCCGCTCTGGGAAGAAGAAATAAACCCAACTGATTCAAAAGCCCTACCAGCCTAGTTCTCAAACTAGGCGTGGCTAGTTGGGCAATTAGACGTGCCTAATTCGCAAACTAGACGTGGCTAATTCGCAAACTAGGCGTGGCTAGTTGGCAAACATAACGTGTTATGATGGCAAACATAACGTGTTATGATGAAAAGCATAACTGCATACATTATATAATATGAACTGGCGTAAGTTTTCTCCCGTCGTACTGACCCTGCTCGTTTTTCTGCTTGCACAAGGGCTCGGCACGATTCTGCTCCTCATCATCGGCATGCTGATTTCGCCAGAATTCAGTACCGCCATGCAAGCCTATGTCAGCGGCGAAGCACAAAGCCTCCCGTTGTTCGAGATGATACCCATCTCCGTCATCTCGGCCACACTGATGGCAGTGGACATTCTCGCCGTGATTGCCTGCTACTTCCTTCTGCACAACATCCGCTTCGACACAGCCTTTGAAGCCTCCTCCATCAATTGGCGCACAGGTTTCATCGCCATCGCAGGAGGCATCCTCGGAGCCCTCGCCACCTCCATCCTGACAGAAGGAGTAGAACTTCCCGACGTGATGGTGCAGATGTCACTCTCGATGTCCCACGACTTCTGGGGCTTCTTGGCGCTCGCCATCGTAGGGCCCGTCAGCGAAGAACTCCTTTTTCGCGAAGCCATCGAAGGCGAAATGCTGCGTCGAGGAGCCAATCCCTGGACTGCAATCATCGTCTCAGCACTAGCTTTCAGCCTTGCACACCTCAACCTCGCACAAGGCCTCTACGCCCTCCCACTCGCCATCCTCTTCGGCATCATCTATTATAAGACAGGAAACATCGTGCTGACCTCCCTCTTACATATATTAAATAATGGTATCGTAGCCCTGCAACTCTACACTTTCGGAGAAGACATAGAAGACGCCTCCTATGCCGAATGGTTCGGAGGGAACACTAATACCTACGTCCTCATGCTGCTCTGCGCCGCACTGAGCCTAGTCTTGATGAAGATTTTCTGGGATTGCTACCAGCCTCAGAAGAAACAATAAAAAAACACGCGCCCTTAACCTAAACGGCCAAAAACGCGTGTTAATTTTCTTAAATAGGCTGCATAATGTGTTAATTTTACTTAAACGCCTCTCTACCCCCAACGTATTTCCCTTATGAAATTGTAACTTTGCAAGGAGTTTATCTATATAAAGGGCGAACTATGTAAAAAAAACGAAGAAAACAAGGAACTACATTATTTATTAATTAATAACTTTTTAACAAATGAAAAAGAAACTCATTCAATTACTCATGCTGCTGGTTGCAGCAGTCAGCGTGGGTTCGTTTGTTTCTTGTAAGGACACAAACGAAGATCTGTACAACGAGTTGCGTGCTAAGTCCATCGCAGACGATGCGACTTTGAGAGAAGCCCTCGAGGCTCGCATTGCCGAGTTGGAGGCTATGATCGCAGCAATCAACTCTTGCGAATGTGACACAGCTTTGATGCTCTCTTGGGTGAACAGCGAAGACCAGTATCTGCAAGAACAGATTAACAACATCAATGCTGCTCTTACGGAATTCGCCAAGATTAAGGACGTCTACACCAAGACTGAGATTGACCAGATGCTTCATGACATCAACGATGTGATTGAGGACATCAAGCTCCAGTACGCTACTAAAGAAGAATTGGTAAGGCTCGTTGAGCGTGTTGGCCAACTCGAATACCTCAAAGAGCAAGTAGCAATACTGGAAGAGGCACTCTTGAAGATGAAGTCTTGCGAGTGTGACTGCGCCACCATTATGTCGAAGCTCGGTGCACTCGAGGCAGACATGGCTGAAGTTAAGGCAAAAGTCAATCAGGCTCTGGAAGGCCTCAAGCAAGTAGAAGACCTCGCTGAGGCTGCTAAGACCGCTGCCGACCAGGCTGCAACAGCTGCTGAGAACGCCAAGTCTCTTGCAGAGACAGCACAGAACACAGCCAACGAGGCAAAGACATTGGCAGAGATCCTCAAAGGTTTGTATGAGACTGCTGCCAACAACGCTACAGATGCTAAGACAATAGCAACCGAAGCAAAGACAATGGCTGAGAACAACAAGGAAGCCATCACTACCCTCACCACGAAGGTTAATGAACTTGATGGTAAGGTAACACTTGCAACAACCACAGCCAACAGCGCTCTGGAAAAGGCTGCTGAAGCTTTAGCAAAAGCAGAACTCATTGATGCTCTCACCACTCGCGTGGCCGTAAACGAGAGCGAAATCGCGAACCTCAAGGAGAAAGTAGCAACCATGGAGAAGTTGGCAGAACAAGTTGGTGCCAACACTGAAGCCATCACCGAACTCAAGGAGAAGGTCAGCAAGGTTGACGAATTGGCTGAGAGACTCGCCAAACTGGAAGGAGAATTCGAATGCTGCCATTCCTGGTGCGAAGAAGCTATCGCAGCAGCTAAGGCAGAAGTTATGTTAGAGATCGAGAAATTAAAGAGCGAACTCGTTGACAGAATCGCCACAAATGAGGAAGCCATCAGACTGCATGAGAAAGCCCTCGAGCAACTCGCAGATATGATTAAGGACTTCGTTACCAAGGAAGAACTGCAAGAGCAAATCGAGCGCATTGACGCACTCGAAGCAGCTGATATCGTGTTCGACGAACGTCTCACGAATGTCGAGACTACAATTGGAGAGCTCAAACCAATAGTCGAGAAACTGGTAACAGATGTTTCTGCTATCGATGAGCGCTTGACGACTGCAGAGGAAAAGCTCAACGAGATTTATCCTGAGGTTAAGGAACTCTTAGAAGATGTTGAAGCTATTCAGGAGTATCTGCGCAGCCAAGTAACAGGTCTCATCGTTCAGGGCACATACAACCCAATGTTCGGTAGCGTAACCATCCCCGCAAACATCCAGACCAACGTTCTGGTTGCTTACTACGGCAAGCCCGCTACTAACGTTGAGTTCCCCACCACCGATGACGCTAACTACGTTCGTAAGAAGGAAGTTCTCACCGCTAAGGACTGGGAGATGATTGAAGGCGTAGAAGTCTTCGAGCAGAAGGCTAACAAGACTCTCTTGAACGAGGACGAGAATGGTAACGCTAATGCCGGCAAGGTATATGTAACCGTTAACCCCACATCCTTCGACGCTACAGATCTGGAGCTTCAGATTGTAAACACTCAGGATGAGGTATCACCCATCACACTCTCTCCCCTCAAGAAGAGCGACGCTACTCTGCAGTTCGGCTTCACCCGTGCTGACAATGGTTTCTACGAGGCTGACGCTTCTATCAAGAAGAGCGACCTCAGCAAGCTTGAGTTTGCTCTTAACGAACAGACCCTGATAGATGCAATCCAACAGATTCGCGAGAAGCTGGCTAAAGTTGCTGATAACTTCATCAACAGCACAGGCGACAGCGGCGACCTCGGCGGTTTGGCAACAAAGGTTTACAACGTCATCCATGAAATGAGAACTGACCAGCAAGGTCTGAAGTGCCCGTATAAGGACATTGACGGAAACGATGCAGCCATCTACTCTCAGTACAACCTGGCTACCACAGTCATCAGACCTCTCAACCTGGCTACATTCAAGGACGTTCATTACTACACAATTCCTGGTTACGAAGATGTTGAAGACTTCCTCGACGACATCGCTGCTACCTTGAAAGATCACGTTCACTTCATTTTCCAAGAGGCAAATGGCTCATGGAAGATTCAAGAACTCTTCAACGGTCTGCAGATTGACGGAATCAGTCTTGTTGATTACACCAGCAATATGTTAGCAAAACTTGAGATTCAGACCTCAAGCTTCACAATCAACGGTGTGAAGTTCAACATGGAGAACTACAACGACGGTCGTTGCTGGTTGAAGTTTGATAAGGATCTCACCATCAATGGTACGAAAGTAACTGTCCCCGAAGCTATCAGATATGACAGCGACGAGGTTAACATTAACAAAACAACTCTCGTAATTCAGAACAATCCCGATGATCCTTCTAAACTGCAAGGTGTGATTGTAGTACGTGCTCAGGATTCAACCGGTGAAAAGACAGCTTATGTAACAATCTCTCTCGTCGAATCAACTCTGAAGGCAGAAGTTGTTTCCGGTACACTTAGACTCACCACAGAAGAGGACACATATGATGTTGCAACCATCTCCGGTTCTAACCTCACTCCAACAGCCACTCAGTACATCTATCTCCACAAGATACTTGGTCAAGGTAAAGTCCATGTTCCATTCGTTAAGGAGATTATTGGCGATGCTCAGAAGATTGTTGACGAACTCAGCCAGCTCACATTCGAATTGACCGAGACTCTTGGTAAGATTAACGCTTACGAGGGAGTTGTTAATGGATGGATTGACGACCTCATGGACGAATATCTTAAGAAGTATCTGAACAAGATTAACCACACAACTTGTTACTTCTTCAACTCTGTAAACCGCCGCTTCGGTCCGTTCTTGTGCGCAAGCAACGACTATAAGGGCTTCAAGAGACTGAGCACTAGCAAGTACTTCCCCACCGAGTTGGATAAGGAAGGCTTGAAGCTCTATCCCACAACAAAGAACATGGAACTCATCGTGCCTCTGGCAAGAAAGCACGTTGCAGTAACGAACGTCTTCAATGAAGCAGGCAAGAGCGCTCAGGCAGATAATGACTACAATCTGGTTCAGGCACTGAAGACCGCTAACAGCGGCTACGAATTCAACACAGTTCTCGACGGTACAAACCGTATGATTCCTGTTGACGAATCTAAGCTGACTAGCGGTTACACCTACGAGATTGCATTCTCTATCCTTGACTTCGAAGGCAACATTTCTACCACGAAGTACTATGTTAAGATTAAGTAAGAAGTAAAAACCACTTTCTGAACTAAAATAAAAGAAAAGATTATGAAACTTAAGAAGATATTCATGTCAGCTGCACTGCTTGCCGGATGCCTCACAGCATCTGCGCAGCAGCCGCAGGCTGCAGAAAAGGCCTGTGAGGCTTTTGTTCCTCATTGGTATGTTCAGGCTCAGATTGGCGGACAGTACACTCTGGGCGAAGTAAAATTCAGCGACCTCCTCTCTGGCAACCTTCAGTTAGCAGGTGGTTACAACTTCACTCCCGTTTGGGGTCTGCGTCTTGCTCTTGACACATGGCAGAGCAAGGGTGGCACCGACTTCTCTAACTACCCCGCACCAACACCAACAGATCCCGTTGACCTGAAGGGTCTTGGTTTACAGACTTGGAAATATAACTTCATCGCTCCCACTTTCGATGTTACATGCGACCTGACCAATTGGATTCTTGGCTACAAAGCTGACCGTGTCTGCAACTTCGGTCTGCTGGCAGGTCTCGGCATGAACATTGGGTGGAACAATGACGAAGCTGTAGCTCTACATAACTATATTAGCGGTTCTGAGTTCACAGACATTGCACACGCAATGACAGAAACCTGGGACGGCACGAAGGTCCGCTTCGTCGGTCGTGTAGGTGCTTACGTTGACTTCAATGTAAGTCGTCGTGTTGCCCTTGGCCTTGAGTTGAACTGCAACGCCACCTCCGATCACTACAACTCCAAGAAGGCAGGCAATGCCGACTGGTACTTCAATGCACTGGCAGGTGTAAAGGTTCGTCTTGGCAAACTCGCCAAGAAGCCCGCTGCTGAGCCCATTGTTGTAGAGAAGATCGTCGAGAAGATTGTTGAGAAGCCCGTCGAGAAGGTTGTCTATAAAGAACCCGAAGCTCCCAAGCGCGAGAGCATGCGTCGCGACATCTTCTTCACTCTCCGTGGCTCTGATGTCAGCAGGACTGAGATGGCTAAGGTAGAGGATGTTGTAGCTTACATGAACAAGTATCCCGAAACAAAGGTTTCTGTTACTGGTTATGCCGACAAGGGCACTGGCAATCCCAAGCTCAATGTTGGCTATGCGCAGAGGCGTGCTGAGGTTATCACCAACCTCTTGGTTAACAAGTTTGGCATTGACCGCAGCCGCATCATGATGGACAGCAAGGGAGACACCGTTCAGCCTTACGAGCAGAACGACCTCAACCGTGTT
Organism: Bacteroidaceae bacterium; assembly: GCA_017557475.1. The sequence goes on along the minus strand of JAFYYO010000179.1, from coordinate 8,263 downwards.
ACCATCTGCATTTGCGACTAATAATTGACACCACTCAATTAAACTAACTTCCCCCCGTCATTCTGCTGCAAGCGTAGTGGCGGGGGGAAGAATTATCATCTATGAGAAGACTCTACACATTATTTATTATGGCCTCGCTCAGTCTGGCGAGCGCTATTGCACAGAATGGCACAGGTATTGTCGGCGATGATTACTATCGTGTCCACAATTATGCCACTGGACGTTACATCTATGTAACGGACAACAAGGACTACTACGATATGACTCATGACAGAGAGGACTTCCAGGCTATCCAGTTGTGGAAAGATGCCAGCAAGACAATCTCTGATCCTGCCACCGTCATATATATTAAGAAAGTAGGTAGTAAGTATGACCTTCAGGCACAAGGCACTGGTATCCATCAACTCACTCACACCGACGACTTTGATGGTTACTATGTAACAATTGAACAGAAGTCTGATGGCACATACGAGGTTTATGCACAACGAGCCAATGTAACGAAGTATCTTACTGACGACAGGACGTCGAGCGACAGGCCGCAGGGGCAATTAGGCACAAGCGGCAAGGCCACGGCTCGCCGTTGGGTTGTCGATAAGATCGATGTAAACCATGCTACGAACTATTTCGGCATTACTCCTACGATCGAGTTGAACGGCAAGTACTACCAGCCGTTCTATGCAGTATTCCCCTTCAGGACGGCATCGCCCGACATGCATGTTTACTACATCAACCAGGTTACTGGCAGCGACGCTATCATGAAGGAAATTAGCGGCGACGTACCAGGAGAGACGCCCGTCATCATCGAGTGCTCGTCTACAGACCCCTCCAACAACCGCATAGAGCTCCTCAGCCCCAATACGGCTAAGATCACAGACAACAAGCTTGTTGGCGTCTATTTCTGCAATGGTGATCGCCCAGCAGAATCTGTGGATGCATATACAGAGTTCAATGCCTCCACCATGCGAGTGCTTACTGTTAGCGGTGGCAAACTTACTTTTAGTAACAATGCCCCTGACCGCCTGAAAGAGATAGAGGCAGTTGACTGGACAACAGAAGATGATATCACTGTCACTTGCATTCCAGCCAACACATGCTACCTCAAAGCAGATGCAGGAACGCCAGCCGTATTAAATGCTTGCCTCGAAGGTTCGGGCATTGACGAGATTCTTGCAGAGAGAAAAGACAACAATGCTGAAGGTGTCTATACTATCAGCGGCACACAACTTCGCACTACCAACGACGTACAGGGTCTGCCTGCAGGTCTATATATCGTAGGCGGAGTAAAGTTCGTAATTAAGTAGCGTCACCTCTCCCCCTCTTCTTAGAGGAAGGATGGATACACATTATTTATATATATTGATACGATGAAGAAGCTTGGAGCACTATTTGTTGCACTGTCCCTGGTAGCAGGCATAATGGCACAGAATGAGGCAAATGGCAAACAATCCCTGTTTTCCAAGATGTCCCAGAAGAGCATCCTGAACCACATGGATGTCGGCGTAAATGTCGGCACCGTAGGCCTTGGCATCGATGTGGCAATGCCTGTGGGAGACTATGTTCGCGTGCGTGCCGGCTACAACTATTTGCCAAGCTTCAAAGCGAAATCCGACTTTACTGTCGAAAGCAGTAATGGTAGCATACAGAGGTTCATCGACAAGTGGAACAGTATTGACATCTATGCTGAGCTGGAGAAGCGCAACATCGACATCAATAACTATCCGCAGTATAAGGACCTACTCGACAAGTTTGGGAATGTCAAGCTCTACGATCAGGTGACGATGGGTATCAGTCCCAACGCTCATCAGTTCAAGTTCCTGGTAGATGTTCTGCCTTTCAAGAACAACAAGCACTGGAGTTTTACCGCAGGTTTCTTCGCTGGTCCGTCTAATGTAGGAGAAGCCCACAACTTGGAAAAGGAGAAGCAAATCCTGGAAGGAGTATTGGCCTACAACGATCTGTATATCGGCTTCTGCAAAGAGGAATATCCTCATATCGATGTCTTGGAGGGCCTTCTCTTCAAGACTGGTGTCGCAGGTTTTCGTCTCGGCACATTCGACAATGGGGATATGGCCATCATGGTTCCATCCGAGGATGCCACGGCTCATGCGGAGCTGAAAGTAAACAAGGTGCGTCCCTATCTTGGCTTCGGCTACAATACCGATCTTTCTCGCGACAAGAAGTGGAAACTGAATGTGGATGTCGGCCTGCTGATTCTTGGCAAGCCTCATGTATATGTGGACAACATCTATCGTATCGACAAGAGCGTCATCGACCAAGAGAACTTCATCTTCGACGTCGTGCGCTGGAACGATGAGAAAGGTGATTATGATGGCCCTGAGGAACTTGGTATCATCATGAACGATGTTGACTTGGATCGCGACCTGCACGACATTCCCGGTAAGGTTGGCAACATGACCAACACCATCTCGAAGTTCAAGGTCTATCCCAATGCATCTGTGACGTTCTCCTACAGATTGTTCTAAACAGACAAGCCTCCCCGCAAATGGGGAGGCTTTTTTTGTTAGTCCTCAGAACGGTCCTTTGCCCATGCAGGAGGTGGTGGTCAGAGCCGTGAGGAAAGCGGTGAGTGCCGCAACAAGGACTTTTACGACAAGTTCTACGATATTAAACTTTTTCATACTTTCTAGATTAATTTGTTGTGGATTAGTCTCACCCCTATGCCCTCTCTGGGGAGAGGGCTGGGGAAGAGTTGATTTACTCAAGTCCGTGAATGGTGTCGGTGTTCTTGATGACCTTGACAGCATCTTCCTGTTGGGAGCGTTTGGGCACAAGTTGAAACTCGGCATCCTGTCGGAGATTAGTGAACGACTTGCCAGGCAGCCAGCATATGTTCACCGCCTTGATGTTATCGACAGTGAAATCCTCGGTAGTGACAGCGCCTTCCGTCTGGAGTTCGGGATAGAAGGAGCCAAGTTCGCCGAGGTTAACCTTGTTGCCTGCGAGCATCTGTTCGCGGAGGCAAGTCACTGCATCGGTCAGGATGCCCTTGACGGTACCCTTCGAGAAGGGAGAGTTGTGGTCGGCGATGTGCTGGGCGAACTTGTTCAAGTCAAGGACCTCGTGTACCTGGGAAGTGCCATAAGCCTTGGTTTCGGTAATGTTAGCCTTGAGAGTGCCGGGCGTGGTGCCCATGATTGCAATACTGTAGTTAATCATAATGTAAGGGTTAGTGGTTTAGGGTAAATGGTTATTGATCTCTGAAGCGCTTCTGTTATTATATACCAAGCTACCCGTCTTTTGTAAACACCTGTGTCGATTTTTTTCGTATATAACGGCAAAATTTCCGCCTTCACATTATATGATATCAAACGCGCCTGCGCGCGTGTGGAGACACACCACAGCTAATTGGCAAACTAGGCGTGGCTAATTTGCAAACTAGACGTGGCTAGTTGGGCAACTAGGCGTGGCTAATTTTACCACGAGGCCAGCCTTGTTATAAAAAAAGCCCCTTTCCATCGCACGGAAAGAGACACAAAAAAACCTCTCCTTTTCAGGGAGAGGCTGACTTTTCAATAAGAGCTTCCTCTTAGAATGCCAATTCCTTACCAGCTTTGAACTTAACCACCTTCTTTGCGGGAATGGTGATAGCCTTCTTGGTAGCGGGGTTGATACCCTTGCGAGAGCCGCGCTTTGTAACAGAGAATGTGCCGAAGCCTACGAGAGCAACCTTATCGCTCTTCTTCACAGCCTTCTTGATAGCGTCCAGAGTAGCATCCAGAGCCTTCTTTGCGTCAACCTTGCTCATGCCAGCGCCCTCAGCGATCTTGGCAACTAATTCAGTCTTGTTCATAAGATAATTGTTAAGTTGTTTGTAATTAGGTTATTTAATACACTGTTTTATGCACTTTTGCATCACAAATTTAGCGAAAGTTGGTCATATCGCAAAGCTTTTCGGTAAAAAAATGCAATATTTCGTGAAAAAACTTTATATAAAGCCTGTTTTGCCCCATTTCTACGCTGATTTTTCGTATCTTTGCACGCAAAAACACAACATTTCGCATTTACAAGATGAACTCGATACCTCCTGTAACCAAAAACCTGCTCATCATCAATGTGCTATGCTTCTTTGCGAGCCTCGCTTTTGCATCGCACGGCATAGATTTCAACGAGATGTTCGGGCTCCACTTCTTCTTGGCTAGCGGCTTCCGACCTTGGCAGCTCTTCACCTACATGTTCATGCATGCCAACTGGACGCACCTCTTCTTCAACATGTTTGCCGTCTGGATGTTCGGACGCATCATCGAGCAGACGATGGGCAGGAACCGCTTCCTCTTCTACTATCTGACCTGCGGACTCGGAGCAGGCCTGATGCAGGAACTGGTGCAAACAGTCGAGTTCTGGTACTACGGCTACGGCACCTTCAGTCAGGTTAACCTTGGCGACGCCATCGTCCCAATGGCAGAATACCTGAACCGCTGGAACACCGTCGGAGCATCAGGAGCCGTCTATGGCATACTGCTCGCCTTCGGCGTCACCTTTCCCAACGAGCGCCTGTTCATCTTCCCCATTCCAGTACCCATCAAGGCGAAGTATTTTGTCGTAGGCTATGCAGTTATCGAACTCCTGTCGGCAATCTCCCAGAACGGAGACGGCGTGGCTCACATGGCCCATCTGGGCGGCATGCTCGTCGGACTGCTGCTCCTCATGTACTGGCGAGGCGGAGGCAGCAAAGGCAGCCGAGGCGGCTATAGCAACTACGACCGAGGCAGCAACTCCTGGGACAGCTTCCGCAGCTGGTTCTCCTCCCTCTGGGGGAAGAAAGAACCGCACATCGACGTCACCTACGGCGGGCGCTATAGTCAGGAGGCAGCCTATCGTCAGCAAAAGAAAGAACAAGAGGAAGAACTCAATCGCATCCTCGACAAAGTAAAGAAGAACGGCTACGACGGCCTCACACCGGAAGAGAAAAAGCGACTCTTCGACATCACAAGGAAATAATCATGTTGAAGCGCTTCTCCATCAGTCTCTTCCTTGGAGCCAACATCTGCACCATCCTGCTGATGTGGCTCTGCGTGGCATTGACATACATATCGCCAGACGTCCTCCCCCGATTGTCACTCCTGACACTCGCCTTCCCCGTCTTCCTTGTCGTCGACCTGCTCTTCATCGTCTTCTGGTTGCTCTTCCACCCACGACTCGTATGGGTTCCCCTGGTAGGAGCACTCCTCGTCGGAGGCTTCATCCTCGACTATTGCCCACTGAACTTCAGCTCTGACAAGAACAACACAAATGCCGATAGCGCCATCACCATCATATCCTACAACGTCGGATACATGAGTGAAGAAGAACAACGAGAAGAGTTCATACAATTCATCAACGCTTCCGATGCCGACATCGTTTGCCTGCAGGAACTCGGCACACGCTTCCTCACCAGCTACAAAGACTGGTTCGAGCAAACATCCTACCACTCACTGCAAGTCGGCAACGTCGCCATCTTCTCGCGGTTTCCTTTCTTGAGCGACACCATACACATCGACTTCCCTACCCGCAACAACTACAGCTTGGCCTGTTGGATAGATTGTTCTGGCGACAGCATGCTCATCGTCAACAGCCATCTCGAAAGCAACAAGCTGAGCCCACAGGAGAAAGACGAATACACCAACGCCATTACCGACCCGCATCGCGAGACCATCAAAAGCAGTTCGCGAATGCTTATCGGCAAACTGAGCGAAGCAGCCGCCTACCGAGGCAGACAGGCCGACGGCATCTGCGCACTCATCGACAGCAACGCCAGCCACCCCATTATCGTTTGCGGTGACCTCAACGACACACCCATCTCCTATGCATATCAAAGGTTCGCCCGTCGTCTCACCTCTGCCTATAGAGAAGCAGGCAACGGACCAGGCTTCACATACTCCCGACGCTCCTTCCCCGTGCACATCGACCACATCTTCCATTCAAGCGACTGGGCCTGCACATCATGCCGCATAGATCGCTCCATTTTGGCGTCAGACCACTATCCGCTCATCGTCCGATTAAGCAAAAAAGTGCGTTAAACAACCTTTTTCTCATAAATTTTCTCTCTTTTGCACGCTGTTTAAGGAAAAAAGTCGTATCTTTGCACGCTTTTATGTATTAAAAGGAAACAATTACAAGAAAATAACATAAACAAAACATTAAATAATTACTAACAATGCAAAACAAAGGATTTGTAAAGGTTTTCGCGGTTCTGCTGACACTCGTGTGCCTCTTCTACCTGAGCTTCTCCGTCGTGACCAATCACTTCGAAGGTAAAGTCGAGAAGCTCGCACAGACAGAAGGTCAGGCTGCTGCCGACCGCTACTTGGATTCTCTGCTCAACAACAAGGTGTACTGCAATGTGTGGACATTGAAGGAGTGCCGCGAGATGGGCATTGGCTTGGGTCTTGATCTCAAGGGCGGCATGAACGTCATTCTGGAAGTTAGCGTGCCAGACGTTATCAAGGCACTTGCTGACCACAAGGAAGAAACCGACGAGAACTTCAAAAAGGCTGTTGAACAAGCAACCAAAGAGGCTGCTGCCAGCCAAAGTGATTTTATTACCTTATTCGTCAAGGACTACAAGGCTCTGGAGCCCAACAAAGCTCTTGCCGAACTCTTTGCCACACAGCAACTGCGCGACAAGGTGACAACCAAGAGCACAGACAAGGAAGTCGAGAGCGTGCTTCGTGCCGAAGTAAAGAGCGCCATCGACAACTCTTACAACGTGCTTCGTACACGTATCGACCGCTTCGGTGTCGTACAGCCTAACATTCAGGCTCTCGAAGGACAGGAAGGCCGCATCATGGTCGAAATGCCTGGTGTAAAGGAGCCCGAACGCGTTCGTAAGTTGCTGCAGGGCAGTGCTAACCTCGAGTTCTGGGAGACCTACAACACTCAGGAGATTGTTCCCTTCCTCGTAAACCTTGACACCAAACTCGCTGCTGCACTGAGTGGCATCAAGGAAGACACTCCTGCCGACTCCACAGAGGCTGTTGCCAGCACCGACGAGCCAAAGGTTGAGGAGAAGGCTGACACTGCTAAGGCTGCTGCCGACCTCGCTTCTGCCATTGCAGAGAACAGCGATGCTGAGACAACAACAAGCGCTTCTGCTGCCGACCTCGAGAAGGCACACAAGCAGCATCCCTTGCTGAGCCGCTTACAACTCGCGCAGGGTGCTTACGGTTGCGTAGTTGGCTTTGCCAGCAAGCGCGACATGAATGACATCGACGAATTGCTTGCTTCTCCCGAAGCAAAGGAAGTGCTTCCCTCTGACCTCCGCCTCAAGTGGGGTGTTAAGGGCATGGGTGAAGGCGCTGGTGCCAATGTCTATGAGCTCTATGCCATCAAGGTGACTGAGCGCAACGGCCGTGCTCCTCTCGAGGGAGACGTTGTGACCGATGCCAGCGACTCTTTCGACCAGGCAGGTCGTCCTTGCGTCAGCATGAAGATGAACGTCGACGGTGCACGTCGCTGGGCAGCCCTCACAAAGGCTAACCTGAAGCGAAGCGTTGCCATCGTGCTTGATGATAACGTTTATAGTGCTCCTACCGTACAGAGCGAAATCACTGGTGGTAACTCCGAGATTACAGGTCACTTCACTGCAGAAGACACTCGCGACCTCGCCAACGTGCTGAAGTCAGGTAAAATGCCTGCTCCCGCAAAGATTGTCAGCGAGGAAATCGTTGGTCCTTCACTCGGTGCGGAGTCCATCCGTCAAGGTATCTGGAGTTGCGTTATCGCGTTTGTCATCCTCATGGTCTACATGATAATGATGTATGGCTTCATTCCTGGTATGGTTGCTAACTGCGCTCTGTTGCTCAACCTCTTCTTCACCATCGGTATCCTGACAAGCTTCCAGGCAGCCCTCACCATGAGTGGTATCGCCGGTATGGTATTGTCATTGGGTATGGCAGTCGATGCTAATGTGCTCATTTACGAGCGCACGAAGGAAGAACTGAAAGCAGGTAAGAAGGTACGCGAGGCTCTCTCTGCTGGTTACAGCAACGCCTTCAGCGCCATCTTCGACTCGAACTTGACATCAGTCATCACGGCCATCATCCTTTACTACTTCGGTACAGGTCCAATCCGCGGTTTCGCAACAACGTTGCTGATCGGTATCTGTGTAAGCTTCTTCACTGCCGTGTTCCTGACACGCGTCGTTTACACTCAGGTAATGGACAAGGACAAGTGGCTCGGCTTGACATTCCGCACAGCTATTGGCGACAAGATTTCCTTCCAGAACCCACACTTCAAGTTCATGAGCCAATACAAGAAGAGCTTC
>JAFYYO010000178.1 GCA_017557475.1 Bacteroidaceae bacterium | reverse complement strand
GGCTGTGAAGAGCGACAGCCTACTACTAAAACTTGCCTCTACCGAGTAGGTGACGAGGTTGGTGCCGCTTGCGTTGGCAATCGTATAGTAGCTATTTGCAGAATAATTGATGCTGGAGGTGCTGAGATAATAGCCCTGAACAGAGCTTCCGATGCCACTCGAAGACGAACCTCCCGGGTTCCAGCCTCCACCGCCGCCTTGCTGTCCGCCTCCGCTGATAGCGATGCCGTTGCCAGTTATCTGGATGTAGGAGTTATTGTCGCAGTCGAGACCTTCTTCAGGATCACCCTTTGTCGTATAAGCCAGCACGGCTCCGTTGCCGATTTGGATGGCTCCAGCTTGTCCGTAGTTACTGTCGATGGCATCGTTTCCATAGCCGTAGCAAACGACGATACCACCATCGAAACATATCGCTCCAGCCGTATTGATGCAATCATCGTAACACTTGAAGTAATGTTTGCCGCCATTGAAGACAATCGAGGCGTTCGATTTGAGCTTGCTCTCTAAGCCTTCGGCACCTGTAGTGCTAGTTGTGACAGTCGTTTCGCCACCATTGACGGTGATTTTTCCAACAGCTTTGATAGCTTTTGCCGATGATGTGCTGAGGTACTTGGCACCCGTTGTAGAGACAGTCAGCACAGGTCCTTCCTCGTCGGTCTTGCCGATAGTGAGCGTTCCGTCGCTCTTGATGCCCTTACCACCTTGGCCTGTCATGCTGATGGAAATCGTTCCGCCTTGCAAATCGATGCTTCCATCGGAGGTAAGACCTTTGGCTGTCGAGTAGCTGCTACTGGTTCCAGTGCCCGTTCCGCTGTTGGTAATCGTCAGATTTCCGCCAGTTGTCGTAAGCACTTTATCGCAAGAAACGCCCTTCGAAGCTGCCCCCGTACTGTTGATAATAATGGTGCCGCCGCCGATGGTAATGTTTTTGTCGCCCTTGATGCCTGCCGCCGTTGCGAACTTACTGCCGGAAGGAGTGACGGAGCCGCTGTCTGTGATGGTGCCATCCTTGTAGCGAGAGGTGTAATCAGAAACGGTAAAGGTATATACAGAACCATTCCTCTGAGGATTCGAGGTGTTGATATAGTAATAGACAGAAGGGTTGCTATCGGTCGGACCGCTCACGTTTCCTGTCTTTATGGTGTAGGTTTGTCCTCCTCCACCGCCGCCTGGACCGCCGCCTCCTTGCCTTTGATAGTTGTCGCTAGCAAAGTAGAACTGGCCGCTTTGGGGTTCGTCGAAGTCATAGTAATAGAAGGTGCGAGTTGTCTGACCTGTGGCAGAGACGGTGATTTTGTTCGTCATCTGAGCAATCTTGGTGCCGTCTGAGCTATAGAGATACACGACTTCATGCCAGTACTGACTGTTTGTGGAACTCAACGCAGCACAGATGCGATAGACGGGATCCGGGTCGTCTGGGTCATCGCCACCGTCGCCACCACCGCTTCCGCTGTCGTCATCGACATTACGAGAGAGGTCGAGAGCAGCGCCAGAGCCTTTTGCCTGGATATTGATGGTGAGTTCGCCCGCTTCTTCACTTGTGGTGAAATTGCCGTCGGCACTTATTCCCTTGCCTGCCTCGGCAGTGTTATTGATAACGATAGAGCCGCCACTCAGGTCGAGGTTGCCGTCTGCCTTGATGCCCACGACATAGCCCGGATCGTTGTTCACCACGATGTATTTGCCGCTTTGGGTAATCGAGAGTTCGCCTCCGCTGATGCTCATGTCGGCTTTACTCTTGAGACCCTTGTTGCCGTCGCCAGTTGTGTTGATCGTAATGCTGCCTCCAGTAATGCTCATCAGGCTGTCGCTCTTGATGGCGGCCACGTCTCTTTGGGTGACTGAGACGTTGAGCGTGCCTCCACGAAGGATGATTTGTCCGTCGAACTCATCTTCTTCCTGAGTTGCCTCAGCCTGTATGCCGTCGCCTTTCACGCCGCTAACTGTGACCGAACTGCCGTTCATCTTGAAGTACTGACCTGCATGTATGCCGTCGCCTTCAGCACCTATGACGCTGATGCCGCCAGTCGTGGCCTTCACAAGCATGTATTCCTTCGTCTTGATAGCATGGGTGTTGTTGCCTTTCACAGTCAGCGTACCGCCTTTGCTGACCTCGAGATGTCCCTTACAATATAGGGCTGCCTTCTGTCCGAGACTGTCCGCGCAGTCTTCCAGATAGTTCTCCGTTCCTTCGAAGAGCTCGAGGGCGATGCGCTTGCCGCACTTGATGTCGAGCGCCGCACCAGTCGTACTCTTCAGACTTACGCCAGCCAATCGGATGCAAGTCTTGTATGTGCCGTTGTAGGTAAAACTTCCTTCCGTACTATTACCGCTGAGAACGAAGCACATTTCGCGATCTGTATTGTCGTTCGTGATAGTGACATTTGCTCCGTTAATCTCGCTTGTGATGCCTGCTACACCCATCGGAGTGACTGTCGCAACATTAGCATCATAGTCGATATACAGGGTGTCCGTCACGATTTCGCTTGCTTCGGCAGGTTTCCTGAAAGTGATACTGTCCAAATCACTCGCGTTGTAAACGATTTCGCCAATCGTCACTTTGTCGTCTGCGAAGAAGATATCGCTTATGTCGAACCTGGTGTAAGTGCCGTTTTTCCAGAAGTATAGACCATCTATCTCTGCAGCCGAAAGGGCAAGCAGCCCGATTGCAAAGCAGAAAAAGAATATGTATTTCGTCTTTTTCATATACATTATATATTATTATGACACGTTTTGTCGGCAAAAATAGCTTTTTTTATGTATGGACACAACTTTTTGCGACAAATTGATAATAACTTTCTTCTTATTGTTTATCTGTGGTTGACAAACTGACACAGGCAGAAGTCTTTCAAAACATAACGTGGAATGATGGCAAACGTAACGTGGAGTATCGGCAATCATAACACGTTATGTTGGCAATCATAACGTGGAATGTTTTTCGTCATAACAAAAGAAATCTTTTCATTTCCTTTGCAGTTCTCACACTTATTCGTAAATTTGCAGGCAGAAAAGACACATTTGAATGAAATACACAAAGTATCTTCTTTGGTTGCTTCTCTTGGCATCTTGTGCCTCGCAGCGCAATATACGGCATCACAACTATCGGGCCGATATGCCTCCTGTTGTGCCTGCGGTGGAGCTGGAACCGGAAACGGTTGTGGAGGAGGAAGAGCCTGAAGCGGAAGAACCTGTGGTGAGTGCTCGGCCACTCGTCTCTCAGGTACATCGCGCTCCTGAAGGTACTTGGCAATACGACAAGCAACGGGCACTCGACTCGCTTTGTCAGTCGCCCATCTTCGAGACCACACAAGTCGGACTTTATGTGTATGACCTGACCGATGGAGAGCCTTTGTATGCCGTCAATGCAGCTCAAAGGATGCGTCCAGCTTCGTGTCAGAAACTTGTGACGGCTGTCACAGCACTTCATTATCTGAAGGACGATTACAAACTCAAGACAGACTTTCGCATCAAGGGAAAGGTGAACGGAGGTGTCCTAAATGGTGATCTCATCGTGGTTGGCGGGATGGATCCGCTGGTGACGGCTGACGAATTGCTTCAAGCAGCTGCCACAATCCGCGGACAACAAGGCATAGAAAGCATCGCTGGAAACATCGTCTACGACCTTTCGATGCGCGAAGATAAGGAATACGGCTGGGGTTGGTGCTGGGACGACGACTATGGTCCGCTCTCCGCTCTGCTTGTAGATGGCAAGGATTGCTTTGAGCAGAAGTGGACTCAGGCACTCGAGAAAGCTGGCATAGAAGTGAAATATCAAAGTCAAGGGCAGACAACAAAAGGCAAAGAACAGCCTCGTTCCGTCTATACGATTC
>JAFYYO010000177.1 GCA_017557475.1 Bacteroidaceae bacterium | reverse complement strand
GCGATTCGTGCCCGATGGCTTGCCTTCAAACGGACCATTAGAAATGGCAGGAGAAGCTTTGATGCGGTCATCGATGAAGCAGATGCTTGGAGCCTTCGGGTAGCGAGCCATATAAGCCTTCGCCGCATCAATGTCTGCCTGGGTCGTCGTTACCCAATAGTTGCTGTAGTCGCCCACAAATTGCTTATTGTAAGGAACGAACATGCCGTTCACTTCAAAGAGTTCGCTGAGGTCGAGTTGTGCTGCATCGCACATCTTCTTGGCCATATGCAGGTAGTCGTCCTTGCCGTAAGTGATATTGCTTGTTGTAGTATTGCCGTCACCATCGACAACTGATGTGGATGGACCTGTTCGCTTCCGTATGGGGTCTTGACGAAGCATCTTGAAGAGCGTCGGATAGAAGTCGGGTTTGTGCCCCTGAGCATGGAAGTAAAGGTAGAGCTGATAGTACATGCGCGTCTGCTCCCAAATGCCCATGCCGAACCAACCCGTGCCTTTTGCGAAGTGCTCAAGCGTCTTGGTTACCGTCGAGCCTCGAGTTGTAGAAATGCCGTGCAAGAAGACATTGACGTTGGAGAAGAGGTTGTTGCTCACCTCTGTTGCGCCTACGATATTGATGCTCGCCTGATGATTGTGGCCTATCTCGTGCGAAGGTCCCCATATAGCACCGCCACTCGAAGTAAGCGAGTTATAGTTCATTACGGTAGAAATGGTGCTGTTCTCGTAATAAGTGCCATAGGTGGAAGCGTACATGTAGCCGTGGTTGACGGAGAAAGCATTCCAGACATTGCGGAACCTTCCTGCGAGGTCTTCTTTGAAGCCCATCAGGTCTTCCTCGCATTCGATAAAGTTGTTCCAGATGCGCATCAAGCCTTCTGCTTCACCTGTCTTGCCGATAGCGCTCTTCACAAGGTTGGTGAGCATGGCAAAGACGACGCGGTCACACTTGAGGTTGATGACCTTGCTCTTATTGAGCAGTTTCTCGTAGAGAAGCGTCCAATCTTGATTGGTCATTCCTCTTGTATAATCGAAGTAGCCTTGCAGTTCACCACCTTCGATGTGAATCTTGGCTGCAGGATAGTTAGCAAGGTATTTTTGAGGATTGTTGAGCTGATAGAAGATGTAAACCGTGCTTGGAGTGCTAATCAAGACAGTATTGAGGCCAGCATGCAAAGCGGTCGTCGTGCCTGTCTGATGGTCGCCAGGACTGTCGCTATCCATCACGATTTCTGCTTGCAAGGTGCAATCACTGCTTGGTTCTTCATCCACATATATGTAGATGATGTCTCCTGCATTACCCACAATGCCTGTAGGACCAGAGAGTTTGCCGAAAGCGTTACTCATGCCGGCATACTGGTTTCCTGTCATTGTCTGGAAGTGACTGTAAACATTGTAGTCATCGCGAACACGGAAGAACTTCTCGAAGCCTTCTCTTGTATAACCTGAAGAGGAAGTAAAACTTTCCCAAGTGTTATTCTTCACCTTGAGCACCATTGTCTTCATGTCGTCATTGAGAGCAGCAAAGTCGGCATTCTCTGCAAGAGCCTCATCGCTGAGAGCCTGAATCTCGTCCTTGAGAGTGGTGCAGGCATTATCCTCGAAGAGATTGGCGAGAGCAGTTTTATAGGTGTTGATGTGTTGCTGAAGGTCAGTATAGGCATTCAGTTTTGCCCGCCCCTCCTCGATAAAGGCATCATCCAAATCCACTTCCTCGAAGCCCCAGACACTGTTATTGTTGTTACTGTACCAACCTACCACAACGTTGCTTGCATCACAATGCAGACCGACATTGCTGGTGTCGAGAATGTAATAAGTCAGGTTCGTCGCATCATCTGTCCTTTGGATGGCGAAAGTGTTTGAACTTGAGAAATTCGTGGTGTACTGTGTGCTGAGGGAACCATTCTTCTGAACGATGTATCTTTGCGTGCAGAGATTCTTCAAGCACCAACGACTGCCCGACTGAACAAGCGTCCAGTACTGCGAGAGCTTTGTTTCATCCTTGCTTTCGCAAGTAAGGACATTGGCTCCGATGTTCTCGTTGATGTAATTCGAATAGCCCATATTCCTGATGCGGTAGTACTTTCCTACCTGTGGCTCATAGAGACCGCTTTGTTCAAGTAGGTGTGCTTCTACTTCATCAATCGTGTAGTTATCAGCGAGAGCAATGCTCCAGTCGCAACCAGTATCGCCCTGACAACTCCACTTGTAGAGAGTGGTGCCATCGTTCCCCAGATTCAAACAGGAAAGACCTGAGAAATCTGACTTCTCCGAGAGGTTGATGTAGGCATCGTTCGTACCATTGTTGGGGCTGAACTGGATGTAGATGGTGTTTGCTGAGGAAGATGGAGAGCGGAAGTTGTCGTCATCGTTCAAGAAACGTCCTGTATTTGCATTGCGAAGCGTATAACCGCTACCCGACTTGTTGATAAGCCAAACCTGAGCGAGTGTATTGTTGTTTTTGCTTGCTCCCACTGTATTTGTACCGTTATCCGAGAGGCGAACATTGGAGTTTCGGCGACTTGTGAGGCGAACAAGGTTCTTGCTACTCAAAACATAATTGACATAAGGTTTGCCTGTCAGATTACTCATATCAGTGAGCGTAACAGTTCGGAAAGCCCAGTCGCGGTCACTGCCTTCATTTCCAGGAGCAGAAGCACCTCTAAGCGTACCATCATTGTTCTGCAAATAATAGCGACCGTTGCTGCACAACGACCAATGTCCTGCAGTATCGAAAGAAGTGATTGTGTATGCATACTTGCTGGCAACCGTAGCACTTGTACCGTTGTTTCTGGATGCGGTCACATTGCAGTAGTAGTTGCCTAAACCTGACTTCAAGTAGTACTGACCCGCATCAACATCTATCGCTTCAAGTTGAACAAGATAGCCTGCATTGGCTGTTGCTTCAGTTCCATGAGGAGAAGTTGACGTAAGTTCCAACGTATTGCCTTCACCTTCATGTACATAAACATCTGTGGCAGCATTATAAATAACATACCACTGGCCTGTCTGAAGTGTAGTGGCTTGAGTGCCCACGTTGATGAGTTTTCCTACGAGTTCGTTCGACTGTGCCCTTGCAAAAGCAATAGAGAGCAGACAGAAAACAATAGTTAATAGCCTTTTCATATTGTGTCAGTTTTAGTCATATCCATACTATTTGCTTTGCAAAGTTACGAAAAAAAGTTGAGAAGTACCCTATGAATAATGGAAAATTATTCATCCACACGAGAAAAAGGCCACAAAAAAGCCTTAATCCCCAATCTTTAATCCTTGATTCAGGTGCGTGTCGTCAGCGCATTATCAGCCAAGCAAGATAACTGAGGTAGCACAGGACCAGCAGGATGCCTTCCCACAGACAGAACTTGCGAGAGGTAAATCCCACGAGCCAAACCAGCGCGACACTGCCGACGAGCATGCACCAGTCCAGCACCATTATCTCCGTCACAGCCATCGGAACCACACTGCTGCAAAGGCCTATCACGAAAGCAATATTGAAGACGTTGCTGCCGATGACGTTTCCAAGAGCCAAGCCGAAGCTGCCCTTGCGAGCCGCCATAATGCTTGTGGCGAGTTCGGGGAGGCTTGTTCCGCCAGCAAGAATCGTCATACCGATAACACTTTCGCTCACGCCCCACTCTCTTGCAACAGAAGCTGCCGTATCCACAAGAACACGACCTCCAATCACAAGCGCTGCAATACCGACCACAATCAGCGTAAGTATCTTAAGCATAGACATTTCGTTGGCGTTGACCTCTTCCTGAGCCTCCTTCCTGTCCTTCAGGGCGACCCGATAAGCCAGATAGAGATAACCGCAGAAGAAAGCCACGAGCAAAAGGCCTTCACAGCGAGCAATCGAGCCTCCGGAATAAGCAAAGACACAGAGTAAGACAGAAGCCAGCAGGCAGATAGGAATGTCGCGACGCAAGAGCGAGCTCTCCACATTGATGTTCCTCATGATGGCTGCCGAGCCGATTATCACGAGGATATTGAAGATATTGCTACCCATCACGTTGCCCACACTCATGTCGCCGCTACCACGAAGGACGCTCATGAAACTCACGATAAACTCAGGCAGACTCGTACCAAGCGAAACGACCGTGAGACCGATGACCAGTTCGCTTACCTTCAGTCTCCTTGCCAGTCCGCAAGCGCCGTCGGTAAAGCGGTCCGCCCCCCAAAGCACAGCCGCAAAACATACGATAATAATGAGAATCTCGAGTATCATATCTTCAAAATCGCCTGCAAAGGTACGAATAAGTGAGCAAAAAACCAAATTATTTGAGCTTTTTCGAACTGACGGAGCAGCGAGAGCCATCAAATATATTTGTTTGGCCGAGTCGTGACGGAAGTTGACGAAGTCAACGAGAGTACTTTCGACCGGAGGTCAAAGGTACAAAAATTCTCCCTTACCCGCAAGAGATAAGGAAGAAAGTTTAGGGAAAACATATTAATATGCCAAACGGCTTATCTGTTGGGCAACGCGATGACCTACAATGTGTTTGTCCTGTGGATGAATGTCATAGGGATCGCCTGTGTCTTTCAGAATTACGAGAGCCGATTTCGGAATCTTTTGCGAGGCAAGATATTGCTCGTATTGGATTCGCGTCCAACTCGTCTCGAGCGCCATTGCGGGTTCCATATAGGACGGTAATTGCACAATAACGAAGGGCAAGTCGCGCTTGAACTGCCGACGCCAAGACGCAGCCAGAGCCGTGAGATAATCGGCATAGCGATGTGGTGTGTCGATGTTCGACTCGCCTTGATACCAGACAATTCCACGGAAGGGGAACTGCCGCAAAGGAGCTATCATGGCGTTATAGAGTGCCGAAGGACAATCCACGAAATAAGTGCCGCGAGGACGTTCCGGTCGTGTGCATCCGACTGCCATTTGCAGAGTGTCGGCAAGGGAGATGATGTGCTCGCCTATCTCCAGCTGATAGCGTTTGCCCGGATTGAAATGCGGCAAGCCGTTTTGGGAAATCAAGTGTACTACGATATCGTTCTCTCCAGCACGCAACAAATCTGCAGGCACATCGTAGATGCGAGGCGGATATTCGTAGGTTGTATTGCCTACGAGATGACCGTTAATGAAGATGGAGTCGGCATCTTTCATAGCACCAAAGCGAAGTCGGCCCGGTTGTCCGACCAGTTCAGTCGGAACGTCAGCGATAGTGCGGAACCAATAGGAACCATTGACTTTCCCTTCGGCCGTCGAGCCTTGCTTTAGTCCTTGGCACCAGTCATCAAACATTCCGATCTGTCTCCAAGACGAGAAGTCGTAGCCCACCTTATTCCATCGGAAGAGCACAGTATCGCACGCATTCGTCTGCATGTCCCATTCGTGAGTAGCACGCCGCTCCATACGACTGACAGAATCCGCCCAGTTGCTCTGAATATGTCTGGGCTGAAGGAATTCCCCCGCAAAGTCGTCGAAAGTCTCGAGCGTCTCTCTCGGCATCCACGCTTGCACTTGTGTTCCGCCAACGGCGCTGTTGATAATGCCTATGGGTACATCATATCGTTCCTGCAACTCGCGCGCCATGAAATAGCAGAGTGCACTCACCTCGCCGCAATTCTCAGGCGTGATGTCCTGCCACGGACGGACATTCATATCTTCGCTTGGATGCAGATAATTGTATTGATGCGGAATCTTCAGGTAGCGAATGCGAGGATTAGAATAATCTTTCACAAGCAAGGCAACGCTATCCAAGCAACGACGGATGGGCAGTTCCATATTCGACTGACCGCTACAGAGAAACACATCGCCCACGAGCACATCGTGAATCGTGAGGCTTCCAACCGTCAGTTCGTAAGGCCCGCCTGCCTGCATCTTCGGCAACCAGACTTCCCATTTGCCGTCCTCGCTCGCTTTTGTAGTGATGAAACGACCATTCAGCCCCACTTTAATCGTACTTCCTGAAGCCGCCCAACCCCAAACGGGAATGCGAACATTTCTCTGCAAAACCATTCCGTCGCCAAACATCTTGGGCAGTCGAATCCGCTGTACTTGGGGCAAAGCTTGTGGGTCAGGAGCGCTATAATTGTCCATCTTCAAGCGGAACGCTTGCAACTCTTGGAGCGTGAATATAGTCGGCAATGAACCTGAAGGCAACGGCATCCGTGAAAAGGTCTGGAAGTAGAGCAAGCAGGCATCACGCCACCACTGCGCATCGTCGGCCTGACGCTGTAACCGCCACAATTGCTCATCGTAACGCTTGCAGTCCACATAAGGTCGAACTTGCTGCCAGATGCGGACAAAGTCCTGAGCCTCCTTCACACCACAATCATAATGACGGCAAAGATGTTCCCAAAGCGTCTGCCCATCGCTCATCCGATAGTCCCAAGCCACATGATGGAACCAAAGCAGAAGCGATTCGGGACACGTCCTTACATTATTATATAATGAACGTAACGGCTCGGGATATTGTGTCACATTGTTCGAGCCTTGCATTCCTGCGAGACACGGCTCAGCATGGTCGCTGCGGTTGAAGCCGATGCCGATTGAGTCGGCCCGAT
>JAFYYO010000176.1 GCA_017557475.1 Bacteroidaceae bacterium | reverse complement strand
TTCTTGCGCTCCAGTAGGTGCTTAGGCGGAATAGCCGGAAGGCAAACATAGTTGCCTGCGTTGGGGCCTTCGCAAGTAGCTGAAGACAAAGTGGGTGAGTTCTTGCGGTATTTTTTAGCCGATTCTCTTTGTTTCTTGCTCGCTTTTTCATAAATTTGCCAAAGAATTACACTATTTTATGAGGAAATCAAACTACGATAAGCAGCCAAGTACGCATATTGAGGGCAAGATTGTTTGCGGTTGGGACGACATAATTAAGGTACTTTCCGAGGCTTGGGCAGACGAACCTGTGTGGGCTATCGACCTCTATCCGGGCTGCTACGAGGAAGATTTCCTTGAAGCCTTTGCAAAAACAGGTCGAAAGATTATCAATACCCGCGATTTGATGCGACCTGAAGAGGAAATCCGACAACTGACGGAACGATTTATGACCGACGATGTGCTGTTCGGATACATGTCGAACATAAGGCTAGAAGAATACTGGACCCCCCAACCCCCTTTAGGGGGAGAAGACCCAGTCATCATTATTGGCACTGGAGCGGCATCTTTTCTCCCCCTAAAGGGGGTTGGGGGGTCCGTTGCTTACGCCGACATGGCTCGTTGGGAGATTCAGCAGCGGTTCCGTAGGCATGAAGTGAAGGCATTGGGAATCGACAATCACGAGGACAGTCCTTCTGTGCAGTACAAACGCGGCTACTTCAACGATTGGAACATCATAGACCGCTACAAAGACGAGTTGATGCAGGAGGGACGCATCCAGTTCTGGCTCGATACGAATCGCCGTGATGAGCCCAAGATGATTACTGACGCCCAGATGCGGCAGGGATTGGAACGAACTGCTCACAAACCTTTCCGCGTAGTGCCCTTCTTCGACCCTGCTCCTTGGGGCGGGCAATGGATGAAGGAAGTTTGTGATTTACCTCGAGAAGAAGCCAATTTCGGCTGGTGCTTCGACTGCGTGCCCGAGGAGAATAGCCTCTATCTCGAAGCCGAGGGCGTGCTCTTCGAGCTGCCTTCGCAAGATGTCGTGCTGGCTCATAGCCGCGAGTTGCTCGGCCAGCAAGTCTGGGCTCGCTTCGGCAAGAGTTTCCCCATCCGCTTCGACTTCCTCGACACGATGCAGGGCGGCAACCTCAGCCTGCAGGTTCATCCCACTAACGAGTTCGCGCAGAAGGAGTTCGGCCTTCCCTACACGCAAGATGAGAGCTACTATCTGCTTGATGCAGGCGAAGATGCGGTGGTCTTTCTGGGCTTGAAGGAGGGCGTGAACAAGGTGCAGATGATTGAGGACTTGCGAGCTGCACAAAGGGGCGAAGTCCTTTTCGACGCAGAGAAATACGTCAACAAGCTGCCTGCGAAGAAGCACGACCACTACCTCATCCCGGCAGGCACGATTCATTGCTCTGGCGCAAACAGCATGGTGCTCGAAATCAGCTCTACGCCCAGCATCTTCACCTTCAAGCTGTGGGACTGGGCTCGACTCGGACTCGACGGCAAACCGCGTCCCATCAATGTAGAGCGAGGCAAGCACGTCATCCAATGGGAACGTACAACGCCCTTCGTGAAAGCAGAAATCGCGAACCATTTCGAGGTGCTTCATGAAGAGGAAGACATCAAGGAAGAGCGGACTGGCCTGCATCCCAACGAGTTCATCGAGACGCGTCGGCACACCTTCTCGCGTCCTGTAGAACACGACACAAATGGTGGTGTGAACGTCCTCAACCTCGTTGATGGCGAGGCAGCCCTCATCGAGAGTCCCGAAGGCAAGTTCGAGCCTTTCGAGGTGCGTTATGCCGAGACCTTCATCATCCCTGCCTGCATAGGTCGCTACACCATCAAACCCCTCAAAGGAGAGTGCATGACAATCAAAGCCTACGTACGGACCCCCCAACCCCCTTTAGGGGGAGCTAACCTATTAGACAACTATTAAATAATTATAAACCTTAACCCCTTCCGAGTTCTCCCCCTAAAGGGGGTCGGGGGGTCTAAACCTTAACGATTATGAAATCAGACAAGAAAATCGTGCTGACGCTTGATGCAGGCGGAACGAACTTCGTGTTCTCAGCAATTTGTGACAATCAGGAGATTGTGGAACCCGTGGGCTTGAAAGCCGTAACCAACGATACTGAGGGCTGTCTGGCCACTCTTGTGCAGGGCTTCACAACAGTCAAGGAAAAGCTCGACGCAGAGCCTGTCGCCATCAGTTTCGCCTTCCCTGGTCCTGCAGACTATGCGAGAGGCGTGATTGGCGACCTTCCCAACTTCCCTTCTTTCCGAGGTGGAGTGGCGCTCGGCCCCTATCTGGAGAGCGTTTTCAAGATTCCTGTGTACGTGAACAACGATGGTAACCTTTTTGCTTATGGTGAGGCTCTGGCTGGTGCGCTTCCTCGCGTCAACAAGGCTCTTGAGGAGGCGGGCTGCAAGCGTCGCTATAAGAATCTTGTCGGCATTACTCTCGGCACTGGTTTTGGTGGCGGAGTGGTGATTGACAAGGTCTTGCTGACAGGCGACAATAGCTGTGGCGGCGACGTCTGGTGCATGCGAAACGGCATGTATCCCTTCGTTATTGCAGAGGAAAGCGTCAGCATTCGAGCCGTTCGCAGAGTGTATGCCGAGATGTCGCGCGAAGAGATTGGTGACCTCACGCCCAAGGACATCGGCGATATTGCCAATGGTACTCGCCCAGGCAACATGAAGGCTGCTCAGGAAAGCTTCCGCCAACTTGGTCAGGTCTGCGCAGCCGCTTTGGTGAATGTGCTCAATATTGTCGATGGAATCGTGGTTATTGGAGGTGGCCTGTCGCACAACTCGAAGTGGATTTTGCCTGGCATGATGGAAGAATTCAACCGTCCTGTCGGCACCTTCTCGGGCAATCTGCTCCCAACTTTGCAGTCGGAAGTTTACAACTTCGAAGACCCTGAGCAGCGAAAAGCCTTCCTCGAGGACAAGGACGTCTATGTGGATGTGCCCCATACCGACAAGAAGGTGCTCTATTGTGCACAGCGAAAGGTTGCCGTCACAATCTCCGAACTTGGCGCCAGCAAAGCCATCAATCTGGGAGCTTACAACTTCGCACTTAATCAGTTAGGCAAATGAACAAGAAACTTATTCCCGTCATGCTATGCTTCTTCGCCATGGGCTTTGTGGACATGGTCGGCATAGCAAGCAACTATGTAAAGGCCGATTTGAGTCTCTCGGACTCGATGGCGAACACGCTTCCCTCGCTTGTGTTCCTGTGGTTCCTCATCTTCAGCATTCCAACGAGTTTGCTGATGAACAAAATAGGCCGAAAGAATACAGTCCTATTGAGCCTTGTGATGACGCTTGCAGCGATGGTGATTCCCGTGCTCACGCTCGATTTCACCATGTTGCTCCTCTCCTTCTCGCTCCTCGGAATTGGCAACGCCATCATGCAGACCTCGCTCAATCCGCTTGT
>JAFYYO010000175.1 GCA_017557475.1 Bacteroidaceae bacterium | reverse complement strand
CTTGTTGGGCTATGGGGCAAGTGCGATTTGTCCCTATATGACCTTTGCCGTTTTGGACGACCTCGTGAAGAAACACAAGATTCAGGAGGAGTATGCGACTGCCGAGGCCAACTATATCAAGGCCGTCGATAAAGGCCTCAAGAAGATTATGTCGAAGATGGGTATTTCGACGATTCGCAGCTATCGAGGCGCAAAGATTTTCGAGAGCATCGGTTTGAGCGAGGACCTGTTGAGAAGGTACTTCGGCACAGAGGTCAGCACAATTGGCGGCATCGGTCTAAAGGAAATTGCAAGGGATGCGATTCGCTTGCACAAAGAAGGGCTTGAAGTCATAGATTCTTCACTCGGCTCTTCACCTTTACAGAACAACGGGCAGTTCTCTTGGCGAAAGGACGGCATTCTTCATGCTTGGAATCCTGAAACGATTGCCAACTTGCAGATTGCCACTCGACTCGGTTCTTACAAGAAGTTCAAGGAGTGGGCTGCGATGGTTGACGAAAAGGAGAAGCCCATCTTCATTCGCGATTTCTTCGGCTTTAAGAAAGCAGCGAAGCCGACTCCAATCGATGAAGTCGAGCCTGTAGAAAGCATCGTGAAGCACTTCGTAACTGGAGCCATGAGTTTCGGCGCTTTGAGCATCGAGGCTCATGAGGCACTTGCGCTTGCGATGAATAAACTCGGCACTCGCAGCAATACTGGCGAAGGCGGCGAAGACAATGCTCGCTATCATACAGAAATTGATGGCGTTTCGCTTTCCAGCAAGACCAAGCAGATTGCTTCTGGTCGTTTTGGTGTGACGGCGGAATACCTTGTGAATGCCGAAGAGATACAGATTAAGGTCGCTCAGGGTGCTAAACCCGGTGAAGGCGGTCAGTTGCCTGGTTTCAAGGTGAACGACATCATCGCAAAGACGCGAAACGCTATTCCCGGCATCTCGCTCATCTCGCCTCCTCCTCATCATGATATCTATTCTATCGAGGACTTGGCGCAGCTCATCTTCGACCTGAAGAACATCAATCCGACAGCTGCAGTAAGTGTGAAACTTGTAGCCGAAAGTGGCGTAGGAACCATTGCCGCTGGTGTGGCAAAAGCAAAGGCCGACCTCATCGTCATTAGCGGTTCAGAAGGCGGAACAGGAGCAAGTCCAGCTTCATCTATGCGCTTTGCCGGCATCTCTCCTGAAATCGGACTCGCAGAGACGCAGCAAACGCTCGTAATGAACGGACTTCGCAATCAGGTTCGTCTGCAAACCGACGGTCAGTTGAAGACCGCCAAAGACGTCATCATTATGGCGATGCTGGGAGCCGACGAGTTCTCATTCGGTACTTTGCCGCTCATCGTTCTTGGTTGTGTGATGATGCGCAAATGCAATACGAACACTTGTCCCGTTGGTGTGGCGACGCAAGACGAACGCCTTCGTGCCCGTTTCTTGGGAAAAGCTGAATATGTGGTGAACTTCTTCACCTTCCTTGCTGAGCAGGTTCGCGAATATCTGTCCGAAATGGGCGTCCATAAACTCAAGGACATCATCGGACGAACCGACCTTATCGAAGTAAAGACCGATACCGCAACGGATAAGCAGAAGACCATCGACTTTGCCCGACTTCTCTATAAGTCCGAGACGGATAAATCTCTCTTCTGGGATCGAGGCGAGTTTACGCAAGTCAGCGGAGTAAAGGACGAAGAGATTATCCGTACTGCAGCAAAGGCTATTGATAATCAAGAAGAGGTGACGCTCGACTATGCCATCAAGAATACCGACAGAGCTGTGGGCACGATGCTTTCAGGCTTGATTGCCAAGAAGTATGGCGAAGCTGGTCTGCCCGAAGGTACCATCAACATTAAGTTCAAAGGCTCTGCTGGTCAGAGTTTCGGCGCTTTTGCAGTTCGCGGACTTAGCCTGAAGCTCGAAGGCGAATGCAACGACTACTTTGGCAAAGGTCTGAGTGGCGGTAGCATCAGCATTATGCCTCCTATTCGTCGAAGCGAGGACTTCACTCCCGAAGACAATATCATTGCAGGCAATACGGGTCTCTATGGTGCTACCAGCGGCGAACTTTATGTCAATGGTCAAGTTGGCGAACGCTTTGCTGTCCGCAATTCTGGAGCCATTGCCGTTGTGGAAGGTGCAGGCGACCATTGTTGCGAATACATGACTGGAGGTCGAGTTGTGGTGCTCGGCAAGACTGGTCGCAACTTTGCCGCAGGTATGAGTGGAGGCGTGGCTTATGTCTACGACCGCGACCACACATTCGACTACTTCTGCAATATGGATATGGTGGAACTCGGGCTCGTGGAGGATGCTGCAAGTCGCAAGGAACTCCTCGAGTTTGTCCGTCGTCACTATCTCCATACAGGCAGTCCGCTTGCAGGACGAATGCTCGACGATTGGAACCGCTATGTGGAAGACTTCATCCAAGTGGTTCCCATCGAATACAAGCGCGTCCTCGAG
>JAFYYO010000174.1 GCA_017557475.1 Bacteroidaceae bacterium | reverse complement strand
GGCATCAGCGTCAAGTATGATAACGCCGACAACAAGCGTCCTGGCTTCAAGTTCGCTGACTACGAGTTGAAGGGCGTGCCTGTTCGTCTTGTGCTTGGTGCAAGAGACTTGGAGAACGGCACAGTAGAAGTGATGCGTCGAGACACGCTCGAGAAGGAGACGCGTCCTCTCGAAGGCATCGCCGCTTACGTTCAGGAACTGCTTGGCGACATTCAGAAGAACATCTTCACGAAGGCGAAGACCTTCCGCGATGCTCATATCTACGAATGCGACAATTACGAAGAATTCAAGGAACGCGTCAAGGACGGCGGTTTCTTCCTTTGCCATTGGGACGGCACAGCCGAGACGGAAGCCAAGATTAAGGAAGAGACGCAGGCCACGATTCGCTGCGTGCCCTTCGGCTTCGAGCAGACGCCAGGCGTGGATATGGTAACCGGCAAACCCAGCAAGGCTCGTGTCCTCATCGCAAGAAGCTATTAAAAGAGCCCCTCTTCGCGGAGGTTGGTTCCTGACGCTCTTTGCTGCGGAAGAATTACCTGCAGCAATCGTTACTTATGTAGCCTTGTTGATGTTGCTCCAACTCGAGTTGAGACCAGCCGTCGCAACACTTCTGTCTGCCCTTCTCTTCATTCCTTGGGTGCTGAAGTCCTTCATGCGTTCGTGGGTGAGGAGAGTGGGACACTTCAAACAGATGCTGCATCTCATCGAGATCTTGCTCTTCATCAGCCTCGTCTTCCTTGCATTTTCCTTTAACAGAGGACCTGCCGGCGTCTTCTTCTCGTTGTTGCTCGTCAGTTTGCTTTGTGCTTGGCACGAACTTGCGGCACGAATGTACTACGAGCGCATGCTGCGGCCAGTCTTCCAGAAACTGCTGACTGGTCCTAAACTTGCTTGTTCTCAAGTTGCCATCATCTTTACTTATGGCGCTCTCATCTTCTTGGTTGGAACGCTGCAAGTTTATTTCCGACAGATTCGCTACTCGTGGTCGGTTGGTTGCTATGTAGCAGCAGGACTCTTCCTGATCTTCGTCTTCCATCATCTCATCTGGTTGCGAAGCCCTCGAGTAGGCGATAGTGGCTCGAAGCATAGCGTGGGAGCATCGGTGAAGGCAGAGTTGCGAATCATCGATCGCATCCGCCATCAAGAGAAATGGTGGCAGCCCGTGCTCATCCTCTTCCTGTTGCTTTTGCCACAAGGACTGATGTTTCACGCACGCGTACTATATTTATATATGTCGCAAGCGCAAGGTGGTCTGCAATGCACAATGCAGGAGATTGGCTTTGCGC
This sequence comes from Bacteroidaceae bacterium, assembly GCA_017557475.1. Next base: position 5,582 of record JAFYYO010000174.1, on the reverse strand, counting down.
AGGGAACCGTGGGCGTGATTGCCTTTAGCGTTGGACTCTTCTTAGGGCGCAGTCTTATCAAACATTATTCTTTAGAGCGACTCTTCTGGCCGATGGCTCTGAGCATCGTCCTCTCGCCTTTTGTCTATCTGGGAATGACCTTCTGGCCTCCTCAGGCTCTTTGGCAGTTGTGCCTTTGCACGATGTCTGCCCAACTCCTGTTTGGCTTGGGACTTGGCGTGTGCCGTCTTCCCATCAGCGCAATCTCGGGAGCTCGCTACCGCAACACCATCAATATGCTGCAGATACCGCTTGTCTCAGCAGCCCTTCTTGTGCCGATGGCAGTGAGTGGCTGGCTCGTAAGTCAACTGGGCTTCAGCAGCTTCTTCCTCCTCAATGCCCTTTCTGCTCCGCTCTGCTTGTTGGGAATCTTGATATTGAGAAGATTGTAAACCGTCCCTGACTCGTTTAATTCTTGAATCGCAAGTTGCGTTTCTACCATCGCAGGTTGCATCCCTTCCATCGCAGCTTGCGTCTCTATCGTCGCAACCTGCGTTTGTAGAATTCCCTTGCAAGTGTAGGGAAATTCCTCTCGCACTTTAGGGAAAAACATCCTTTTCCCATCAGAATCTTGCCGTACCTTTGCCATTGAAAAAGAAAGGAAACCGATTGTTTAACTCTTTAAAAGCAAAGGTTATGAAAAAGATGAATTACCTCGCCGCATTTGCCATCATGATGGCGATGGGCATGAACGCAAACGCAAAGGTTGGTGCTAAGCACAACGAGATCCATATGAACGACAAAGGCAGAATTGAGGTTCGTCACGATGGACATCACAATGACTTTGTAGTACATCATGGAAAGAAGCTGTCTAAGCACGAACTCAGAATGATTGAAGAACGTCGTCGCATGGAAGAGCGCAGAAGGATGGAGGAGATGCGTCGCAGGGAAGAGGCTCGCCGTCATCACGCAGCTCACCATCACGAAGTCGTAGTGGTTAACAACAATGTGGCAGCAGGCGTGGTTGCAAGCGTAGCAGTCGCTGCAATCATCGGAGCTCTCGCAAAGTAACACTCGACATACTCTAAACAACAGAGGCAGACGAACCAAATCGCCTGCCTCTGCTTATTTATGTGGTTAGAGGTTAAAGACCTTGAACTCTTGAATCCTTGAACTCTTGAACTCTAATCTCTAATCTCTAATCCTAAGGCTCCGCCTTACCATTCCTCGTCCCAAAGGTTAATGTCGGATAAAGTGTTCTCCTCCTTGACGAGAATTTCATCGGAACTTCCGATAGTTCCGCCGTCGGAGTAAATGGTAAATGACTCCGCCATCATCTTGCAAGTGCCAAGGGCTACAACTAAGCACGTTGGTTGGTTATATATCTTTTTCATTGCTTCTTCAAATTAAGAATTAATAATTAAGAAATAAGAATTAGAAGAGAATCTTCTTTCCATTCACGATGTTGATGCCCTTCTGCATCTTGTTGATGCGCTGACCAGCGAGGTTGTAGATTGCGGCCCCCTCTTCCGTCTCCCCGAGGGGAGAAACGATGCCAGTAGCATCATCATCGAAGACGAAGGTGAAGCCCTTGACACCATTGCTGCCAGTATATTCAAGATAAGCCTTGCCTGCGGGAATTGTTACTGTTGCAGCAACAGGGTAGAAGCCAACAACTTCTTGTCCTTCTTCACCCTTCTTTGCAAGAGCATAGATGCCATCACCGCCAGTAACAGAGCCGTTAGAACCGCTGAGGTCGTTGCTTGCAGCAGAAGTTGCACCTGTTGTGGGCATGAAGTTGTAAAGGCCAGCTGCACCCTTCAGGACAACAGGTTCGCCTGCTGCAATTGCATCAGAGATGGAGACAAGCGTGATTGCGCTGCCATTTACTACACCAGCGAATGCTTCAATGCCAGAAGGGATAGTTACGTCAGAAGTGGTAATGTATTGAGTGCTCCAGCCCGCATCCTTAATCTCGGTCACGAAGCCTTGAGCCTGGTCGAAGCAGGGATGACCGCTGCCAATGTTCTGACGGAAAGCATAACCAAGCTTTGCACAAAGTGTGCCATCAGTAAGCATGGTGCCAGTGATCTGATCCTGTCCCCAAGTGTTTGTATTGCTACTTCCATTGCATCGACAGAACTGTGAACCATTCTGTACTTCACTTATACAATATGAGTTGATGATGGTTGGATTGTTACCTGCCCAACCAGAGAGGCCACCGTTATCGTTTACACCATTTATTGCGCCTGCACTATACACATTCTTCATCGTTATGGCTGCTGAAGAGTTCATATCAACGCCAAGAATACCTCCGGCATTGGCATTCGTTGCTTCAACTGTTGCTTCATTACCACAATTGTTGAATGTCACGTTACCACTTTCATGAGTGCTTCCAGCGATACCGCCAACAGCATTGAATCCCTTTACGTTGCCAGCTGCAATGAGGTTATTGATTGTTGCACCACCTGTGAGTACGCCAAAGATGCCTTGATTGCTCTTTGTCCCGTCCGTGAGATTCAGGGTTACGGTGTGATAGTCGCCATCGAAGGTCCCATGATATGGATGATCGGAAGAACCGATGGGAGTGTATTTAGCGTCGCTTTGGTTAATGTCGGCAGTGAGTTTGCCCGACACAGTAGCGTTGCCTGCATTAACATATGCAGCAAACCAAATGAGATGACCAATGTCTTCGATTTGGTAAACACCAGAGATTGTGCTTGGTTCCTGACCGACAGCCTTACAACCTGTGCAGAGATGATTTGTAAAACTGTGTTCAGCAATAGTTGATCCTTCTGTGTTACTATAAGTTGCTGTTGTACCTTCCTGAGGAGTTACTCCATCACAGCAGAATGTTCCATTTGCATAGACTTTAGCACTTGTGTAGAAGGGCGTTGGTGCAGCATCGGGAGTGCCAGTAAGTGTTTGATACCAACCTTCTGCTCCGCTTACCTCTTCATTCAGCAAGTAACAAAGATAACCGCTTGCTGCAGAACCGGCTGGAACTTCGATTCCATTCTTTGAGTTACGCAGGTTGTTTGTGAGTGTGCAGGAGTAATATGTGTTCTGCACATCTGCCTTGTTACGTACAATGACGTCATTGTCATCATTATTTGCGAGTGTGACAGTTCCGGAGACAAGGCAATTATAAACCTTCACTTCAGTTGCGCCATTGTCGGGCCAGCCAATAATACCACCGCTGCCTGTGCGACTGGGAGCATTCAGTGTGCCAGAGAACAGACAGTTAATAATCTGTATGCCGCCATCAGTGTTTGACCTGTCGTGAACACAAGCAAGGATACCACCATGGGTTGCGTCGCCGCTTCCATTGTCAGTAATGGTGACTGCACTTTCACAATTCAGAATCTTACCCTTCTGCCAGATGCCAGAGCAGATACCGCCAGCTAATTTTTGGTTAGTTTCGATTGTGCCGTCAACTTTAAGGTTCTGTACTGTACCACCATTGATGCGACGGAAGAGGCCTGTCTCTTCAGCGCTGTTATTCACGAAGGCAACAGTTACAGTGTAGCACTGACCATCGAATACACCCTTAAATGTGTTTGAGGGCTTGCCAAACATAGCAGCCTGGTCTTTGTAAGCAGTGTAGTCAATATCAGCAGTCAGCTTGATGTTGGCACTGCCATAAGTGCTATTGTGCTCTGTAACAGACTCGGCCATCCAGCGAAGTTGCCAAGGCTCAGAAATCACATACCAACCATCTGTTGCAGAGAGAGCATTCTCTTGATATGCATTGCAGACGGTGCAGAAGCCATTATTGTAGTTATGTTCATCTCGTACCTCGCCAGCAGTGTTGCTGTATGAAACACTTCCTTTAGGGGATCCATCGCAATTGAGATTTCCGTTAGCATATACTTTACTGTGGGAAACGAAAGGAACAGGGAATGCGTCAACATTGCTCTCAAGATTCTGATACCAGCTTGTTCCGCCACTGACACTGCCATTCAACTTGTAGCAGAGTTCGCCAGAAGTAAGTAAATCAGAAGAGATAGTAGTAATATCTCCATCATCGCCCACAGTCTGATAGCAATTGTAACAAGTTTTTGAACCGCGAGCCCATGATTTGCCACTTTCGCCATTATTTACTTCACCAATACTGTAGCAATTATTGAAAGTAGCACCGCCACCTGTCCAGCCAGAGAATGCGCCGTTTTCCCATCCGCCGCTAATGGTTCCTTTGTTATAGCAATTGTTGAAGACAAGCGTTGTGCTGCCACCATAGTTACAGCCAAGGAAACCAGCATTGTTTTGTTTTTGTCCTGTTACATTTGCCTCGTTACCGCAGTTCTCGAATTTAATTTCGCCAGAGTTGTTACATACAGCGGCGAAAGCTGCCAGAGTTGCACCACCACTACTTGAAATTGTGCAAGATGAGTCAATAATAAGATTCTTGATAACAGCGCCAGCACCTAATACACCGAAAAAGCCCTGTTGATCCTTGGAACCGTCAACAGTCATGTTTTCAATCTTATGACCTTGACCGTCGAATGTTTTCGTGAATTTGGTGCCGTCAGTTCCGATAGGTGTCCATGGATTGCAACTGCTTAAGTCGATGTCTTGAGTTAAAGCAATGTTGCATGCATTATTATTATTAATTCTACCTTTGACGATTTTCCTGGTATAGTTCAAAAGCAAATCAGCAGAAGATACTTGAAGGTAGCCATCCACAATAGCGTCGCTGACTTTCTCGCATTCGACCAAGACATCAGATGTGCGGAATGTTACAGTGATTTTGTATATAGCGGTTTCAGAAACAGTCCACTTTGAGTCTGTGCCATTAGAATAAGGGAGTGCTGCCACATCTGAACCAGCAGTGTCGATAGTCAAACCACCCGTTGAGGGATGAATAGCCGGATTCCAATCTGCTTGGGTAAGAATCTTGAATCCTTCTCCTGTGCCAGTGAATAAAACACCTGTCCATTCATAGACATCAGTGCTGACTTCTGTCATTTTGGTTGGACTGAGCCAACTGAGTTCCCAGTCTGCTGGTGTTGCATCACCAACAAGATACAAATCCGTTGCCCAGCCTTGCAGCCCTGCTGCGGCGAAGAGCAATAAAAATAAAAGTTTTTTCATTTGTCTGTTTGTTTTAGTTGATATTGTTAATTTAATACTTGAATGCGTTGTTGTTTTGCACATATTTGCACAGCAAAGTTACAAAATATAATTAACGATAACGATACTTGCAGCCGTTAATTATTGTTAATTATGCGAAATAAGGCCTTTTTTTGTCCTAATCTTGCTCTAAGAACACGCTTTGGATGTAACTGCTTGCAGTTAAGTTCGAAAACATTACACGTTATGATGCCAAACATTACACGTTATGTTGCCAATCATTACACGTTATGATTGCGAATGATACACGTTATGTTTTAGTTCGACCCACGTGACATAAAAAAAGTAGCAACAGACGTTAACGCCTGATGCTACACATTATATATTATTGTAGGACGGATTCCCTGTTATTTCAGCCTTGCAAGTGTCTCCTTGATGCGCTTCATGGCTTCCGTGATGTTTTCGTCGCTTGTGGCATAACTCATGCGGAAGCATTCGGGAGAGCCAAAGGCGTCGCCGCCAACGGTTGC
>JAFYYO010000173.1 GCA_017557475.1 Bacteroidaceae bacterium | reverse complement strand
GCTCTTCAAGGGAGGCATTCAGCAACTTCGCTTGAACGGCAAGTCAGTTACCTTGAATGGCGATGAGGTGGAGACGAAAGATAAGGTCATCCGCTTGATTCCCTACTTTGCTCGAGCTCATCGTGCAGCCTCTGCGATGCTCGTCTGGATTCCTACGGATGCCAGCAAGATGGAGCAGCCCATCAGTTTCCTCGACGAAGTGAAGATTTGCAACTCGGCAAGCGAACAGGCTCACAACCTGCAGGGCGAGAACATGCGAACAGGCTCGGATCTGGGATGGCGCGACGCTCCGAACGGATGGATCAGCTACGACATGAAAGTTGACCCTCTGCGCCCTACAGACCTCGTCCTGAAGCTCTGGGGGAGCGATGGAGGCAACCGACGCTTCAACATCTACTGCGACGGAACGGTCTTCTCTTACGAAGAACTCAACAGCTTCGCTCCCAACGAGTACTACTACATGCGGCACCCCATTCCCTTCGACCTCACGAAGGACAAGGAGAAGGTAACGATAAAGATGCAGGCTACCAATGCCGACAATACCGTAGGCGGCTTGTTTGGCGTCTATACGGCACTCCCCGAAGATGTGCCCGAAGGCTCTGTGACGGTCGATTATATGTGGACCACAAAGCCTGCATCTCGCACCAGCCATCGCTACTCGAGCAATGGCAGCAGCGGCTCTTTCCGCAATCGCACTTGGCTCGACGGCTCGGGAACGACTGGGCAGAGCTGGACGATGAAGGTGGACAAGACGCATCGTAACTATCTGATGCTCTTGTATTGGGGCGACGAAGGCGATGCCAGGAACTTCGACATCATGTGCGACGACGTCTATGTCGCTTCCGAGAGCCTACTCCACAACGACCCCGGGCGCTTCATGATGCGCCTCTATCCCATCCCTGAAGAGGGGACGAGCGGCAAGGAGAGCGTTCGCATACACCTTACTTCCCCGACAGGAACGAAGACCGGCGGCATCTTCTACGCCTACATGCTCTCGCTGAAAGATGAAACAGGTATAAACAACCTGAACGAAAACGATAACGAAAACAGAGGCATTTATAACCTTTTGGGTCAACAATTGCCAGCTCCTCAGCCCGGCATCAATATCGTCGGAGGCAGAAAGATAGCCTTTTGACCTTAAACGACACGTGAATTAATCGGAAAACAAAAGCCCTCGAGAGTATCGGGGGCTTTTCTTTTAATATTTTCATTCGGAAATCAGTATTTTTTTTGTGAAAATATTTGATAAAAACCTTGCATAATTCAAAAAATTGTTGTAACTTTACAACGTGAAAGATGAAGAAACAACTGCAGTGTTATCGGCAATCTTCACACGTGATGTTTGCAAATATTACACGTACTTCTGGCCAAAGGTACACGTGATGTGAGTAGACGACACAAGGGATAATCAAAAAGAGTCTTAAACCTTAAAAATCTTTTACAAAATGATTAATTATTCAATTGCAATCATGGGCACTAAGCCCGGGACGCTGAAGGCCAACATCACTGAGACTAAGGCCTACGCAACAGCGCAGATTCACGAGTCTCTCACTTTCGACGACTTCTGTCAGCACATCGCCGACCACAACTCTCCCTTCTCGAAGGGTACTGTGAAGGGCGTTCTGACTGATGCAGTCGCCTGTATCCGCGAGCAACTCCTCGCCGGTAACAAGGTGAAACTCGGTGACCTCGGAGATTTCTACGT
>JAFYYO010000172.1 GCA_017557475.1 Bacteroidaceae bacterium | reverse complement strand
GTCGCGCTTCTCGAGGAAAACCCTGTCGCGAGTGTGCTCGATGAAAGGCCGCATGCTATAGCCTTTAACGAAGATGGCGTAGGGCTTGCCCTCGTTCAACATCTTCGAGACTTCACCCAGCCAAGCATCATTTGGCAACTCATGTCGAGGTTGATTGGAAACGACTCCATTGCGCTTGCGATAACGCCTTCGGAAAGGAGTCATCAAGAAGCTCATCAGCCGCTTTATTATCGTTTTAAGAGATTTATTCATCCCTAATCCCTAATCTATTTCGCTATTGTATCGTGACAGAGGATTGCGGCTTCTGCATTTGGCAGGCAACCGAGTTCATACATTCCGACAATACGAATGAGTTCGCTGATGCCATCGCAAACGCCTTTATAGACGCGCTCGTCCCACTTCATGTTGCTCATGGCTGGGAGCAGATTGCAGAAAGCCTCGATAGTGCTATACTTGCGAATGGTATTCTCTGGTCTTTGCTGAATGCGAACAAGTCCGCCAACTGGAGCTTGGATGTTCCTGTAGCAACGAGTTTTGCCGCTCCAAGGACTACCATAAACGATAGCCTGACCATCTACGACTCTAACGACTGGATTGTCGTCGTTCATGAGGTCGCAACCTGGAATGTTGTCGTACCAAAGGCGAGTGTGCGTGCTCTTTCCTGTTCCGCTTGGAGCAGTCATGAGATAGCCCTTTCCTTCGCATCGAATCACCGAGGCATGCATGAGCATCGTGCCCATCTGAGCTGCTGCAAAAGCATAGGCCATCATCAAAGCGTTGTTCAAGCCGTAGTTCCTTTGCGACCATGTCTCTCCGAAGAGCGAAACTTGGCATTCCGAGAAGTCTGCATTACTCCTCATTCGACTGCAAAGGACATTCTGGACATCGTGAATGGCATATTGATAACCTCCATCTTGCATCCGATAGACGCCATGGTCGCAGCCACCACAATCGAACACACCAATCTCTTCGCCATCATCTTCCCAATCAAGATGGTCGTCAACGGTCATCTCGAAGAGCAAATCTTCTGGCTTCTCTTCCAGTCGAAAAGGCGCAAACGAAGGGATGAGCTGCTCGTCATTTGTTTCATCAAAGAAGCTTACAGCCAGCGAATGTCCGCCTATCTTATAGTAAAATGTTCGTGCCATTACTCCTTCTTCTTTTCTTTCTTCTTGGGCTTCTCAATCTCGATGATTTCCTGCTCTATATATTCCTCAGGTTTGAAGCGGAACTCACTTCTATCGACGAGAATCATCCTCAGCTCTTTGCTATTGACATAGCGCTTGTGGAGAGAGAGGTACTGACGCTCCATTTTCTTTCTCTTAGTGCCAAAAAAGACGCTTGGCACATAAGGACCGCCTTTGTAGTTCTCTTCCAAATAACGTTGCAACTGGAAGGAATAGAGCTGACGGTCCATCAGGAACTTCGTCTTCTTCTCGAGGGTGATGCTGTCAACTTGCATCATATCGGTGATGAAGACCATCGAATCGACCAACGAGATGCCCACTCCAACCATATAGACGGGCTTCTGAACCACTTTCTTCTCCTTTGCTTCAAGGGGATTACTTGCTGCAACCAGGAGCAAAGCCAAACATATTATTGCTTTCAGAGACTTATACATTATTTACTATGTTCTTTTTACGCGGGTGCAAAGTTACGAATAAGCGAGCGAAATACCAAATTTATTGGGATATTTCCGAGCGAAAAAGTAGCTCGACGGAGTCAAGGTACGAAAATTCCCCAAACCCACAAAGGATTCAGGGAATCTAAATCTCTTAATTTCTTATTTTCTTATTTTAGGGGCGAGTCTATTCGTCCAGCTCAATCACATAGCTAACTTTACGTCCACTTGGAGTGATGGCTTTTATCCAGAGAGTGCGGTCAGTGCTTTGGATAGCCTTCGTGACAGCATCTTCCCAATCCTCAACCGTCTGCATCTTCTGGTCGTTCACTTGCAGAATGATAGTGCCCTTGGCAGCTCCAGCCGACTTCATCTTGCCATTGCGTATTGCATTGATAGTCAGACCGTAGTTGATGCCGAGCGACTTCTGCTCATCCTCACTGATAGGCTTCAGGGAAACGCCCATCTGGTCGAGGTCAACTTCCTCCATTACCTTCGTGGTGCCTTGAGTATTGCGAAGTGTTACATTTGCTTTGACCTGCTTCTTTCCACGTTTATAGGTAACACTTACCTTATCACCAGGACGATGCTGAGTAATGGCTTCCTGCAGTTCGGACATCTTGCTGACCTTCTTGCCGTCGAATTCTGTGATGACGTCACCCTTCTCCAAGCCTGCTTCTTCAGCAGCACTTGCGTCTGTCACTTTGTCCACATATACGCCTTCCACCACATCGAGGTCAGGGTCGTTGCCCTTAGCTTTCTCGCTGTCAATCCAGTTCGATACGTCGATGCCTTGAACACCCAGAATAGCTCTCTGAACAGTTCCATAGACCTTGAGGTCGGCCACAACCTTATTCATAATAGAAGTGGGAATGGCGAAGCCGTAGCCACTATAGCTGCCTGTCTGGCTGTAGAGCATCGCGTTGATGCCCACCAGTTCGCCCTTCTCGTTGACAAGAGCACCACCGGAATTGCCGCTATTGATGGCAGCATCGGTCTGGATGAAGCTCTCGATGCCGTTTGCTCCAAGAGAGCGAGCCTTTGCACTCACGATACCAGCAGTTAC
>JAFYYO010000171.1 GCA_017557475.1 Bacteroidaceae bacterium | reverse complement strand
GTCGTCGGGAATGTTCTTCAACTCGTGGGTATCAAAGTGACCCTTGTCCTTCGGACCGTTCTGCTTCCAGAACTTTATCGTTACACTTATATTCTTAGCCATGATGATTAGTTCTTATAATTACGTGTCTGTACTTTGATAATCTCGTAGTTGAGGGGCTCTTTGACGAGTTCGGGAGCTTTGTCATCGCTTCCTTGATAGTCCCAGCAACCGACGTAGAAGAAGTTCTCGTCGTCGCGCTTTGCTTCGCCTTCCTCTGTCTGGTGCTCCTCACGGAAGTGACCACCGCAGCTCTCTTCACGATGCAATGCATCATAAGCCACGAGTTCGCCCATCAGGATGAAGTCGCGAAGGTGGATTGCCTTGTCGAGCTCGACATTAAGACCTTCCTTAGAACCTGGGATGAAGAGGTTGGTGTCAAACTCTTTGCGGAGTTCCTTGAGCAGCTTCAAACCTTCTTCCAAGCCTTCCTTGGTGCGACCCATGCCGACATGCTCCCACATGATGTGTCCGAGCTCCTTGTGGATGGAGTCGACAGAACGCTTGCCCTTGATGTTCATCAGGCGATCAATTTCTGCCTCAACAGCCTTCTCCGTTGCCTCGAACTCGGGCATATCGGTAGAGAGACGAGGCCAGATAGCTTGGTCTGCAAGGTAGTTCTGAATCGTGTAAGGCAGTACAAAGTAGCCGTCAGCAAGACCCTGCATGAGTGCAGAAGCACCGAGGCGGTTTGCTCCATGGTCAGAGAAGTTGCATTCGCCAATAGCAAAGAGGCCAGGAATAGTTGTCTGAAGTTCGTAGTCAACCCATACGCCACCCATCGTGTAGTGGATAGCTGGGAAGATCATCATCGGGTAATAGTAGTCGACACCATCAACGGTACAAGCCTTCTCGCCTGGATTAACGTCGGTAATCTCCTCATACATATCGAAGAGGTTGCCGTAACGCTGACGAATCTCATCAATGCCAAGACGCTGGATGCTCTCGCTGAAGTCGAGGAAGACAGCAAGACCTGTGTTGTTCACGCCAAAGCCTTTGTCGCAACGCTCCTTTGCTGCACGGCTGGCCACATCACGAGGAACGAGGTTACCAAAGGCTGGATAGCGACGCTCAAGGTAGTAGTCGCGGTCTTCCTCAGGAATCTCATAGCCTTGCTTGGTGCCTGCTTGAAGTGCCTTAGCGTCCTCAAGCTTCTTGGGAACCCAGATACGGCCATCATTACGCAGTGACTCGGACATAAGGGTCAGCTTCGACTGCTTGTCTCCGTGCACAGGAATACAAGTGGGATGTATCTGAACATACGAAGGATTAGCCATCATAGCACCCTTGCGGAAGCACTGAACGGCAGCCGTGCAGTTACATCCCATCGCGTTTGTCGAGAGGAAGTAAGTGTTGCCATAACCGCCAGTAGCGATAACGACTGCGTTTGCGCTGAAGCGCTCCAGCTTGCCAGTCACAAGATTCTTGGCGATGATGCCACGAGCACGACCGTTAACAATCACCACATCCTCCATTTCATAACGCGTGAAAAGCTTCACTTTGCCGCGCTGAACTTCTTTCGAGAGGGATGAGTAAGCGCCGAGCAGGAGCTGCTGGCCAGTCTGTCCCTTTGCATAGAAAGTACGACTAACCTGAGCACCGCCGAAGCTGCGGTTTGCCAACATGCCTCCGTATTCACGAGCAAAAGGCACGCCTTGTGCCACACATTGGTCGATGATGTTGTTCGAAACCTCTGCCAAACGATAAACGTTAGCCTCTCGAGCACGATAGTCACCGCCTTTAACTGTGTCATAGAACAGGCGATAAACTGAGTCGCCGTCGTTCTGATAGTTCTTAGCTGCATTGATACCGCCCTGAGCAGCAATTGAGTGAGCGCGACGAGGACTGTCCTGAATGCAGAAGTTATATACGTTGAAGCCCATCTCGGCAAGAGAAGCGGCTGCACTTGCACCAGCAAGACCTGTGCCGACAACAATGACGTCGAGTTTGAGCTTGTTCTTCGGGTTCACCAAACGTTGGTGAGCTTTATATTCTTTCCACTTTTCAGGCACTGGACCTGCGGGAATCTTCGAATCTAATACTTTTGCCATAATGTATTTATCATTTAGTGATTCTACTTAAAGTGAACTAACTCAAACGCCACAACTGCCACTGCAACAGGGGCTGAAGTTCTGGATGGCAAACACAACGACTACAGCTGCG
>JAFYYO010000170.1 GCA_017557475.1 Bacteroidaceae bacterium | reverse complement strand
ACCTTCTTCGGGCTGAGGATTGGGGTTGTAGCTGCGGATGAAATCGACCTTCTGCGGAGCATACTCAATCATAGCCGTCTGCGCATTCTTGGCGAAGTCGAGCACAACAGGACCAGGACGGCCACTCTTGGCAATGAAGAAAGCTCGAGCAACTGCCCAAGGAATGTCCTCAGCTCGACGAATCTGGAAGTTCCACTTCGTGATAGGCTGCGTTACGCCCACGACATCGACCTCTTGGAAAGCGTCTGTACCAAGCATTGCAGCTCCGACCTGACCGCAAATGACGACCATCGGAGTAGAGTCGATCATGGCATCTGCAACGCCAGTTATGGTGTTCATCGCACCAGGTCCACTCGTCACCATAGCACAGCCGACTTTGCCGCTAACTCGGGCATAACCCTGAGCAGCGTGAACGGCTGCCTGTTCATGACGAACAAGGATGTGATGCAAGGTCTTCTTATGGTCGTAGAGAGCATCGTAGGTTGGCATGATGGCGCCTCCAGGATAACCGAAGAGCACATCTACGCCTTCGTGCTCAAGGCATCTCATCAATGCCTCAGCACCGCTTATCTTTGTATTCATAATCTTACTCCTCCCTTATCTGCACTACTTACGCTTTTAGCGTAGTGCTGGAGTGCTTTACTTACTATTCTGTTGCGGCGAAGCGGTTGCTGCGGACGGGCGGCCAGTTCTTCGTCGCTGAGTTTCACGTTGATAGAGCGGCTGGGAATGTCGATGACGATGATGTCGCCGTCCTTTATCTTGCCGATATTGCCGCCGCTTGCAGCCTCAGGACTGATGTGGCCGATAGAGAGGCCGGAAGTTCCGCCAGAGAATCGTCCGTCGGTAATCAGGGCGCATTCCTTGCCCATGTGCATCGATTTGATGTAGCTGGTGGGATAGAGCATCTCCTGCATGCCGGGACCGCCTTTCGGACCTTCGTGCGTGATGACCACGCAGTCGCCCTTCTTCACTTTGCCGCCGAGAATACCTTCGCAAGCGTCTTCTTGACTGTCGAAGACAACTGCAGGTCCTTCGAAATGCCAGAGTTCAGGAGCCACGCCGGCAGTCTTCACTACGCAGCCGTCCTGAGCGATGTTTCCGAAGAGCACAGCCATTCCGCCATCCTTCATGTAGGCATGTTCGATGTCGCGGATACAACCGTTCTCGCGGTCGGTATCGAGGCTTTCCCATTGCGCGTCCTGCGAACCCATCACATTGCTGAACCTACCGCCCGGAGCACTGCTGTAGATGCGCTTTGCCTCGGGATCGATGGTCTCGCCGGTAATGCTGTATTTCTTGATGTCTTCGCCAAGAGTAGCGCCATTCACGCGCTTGCAAGAGAGGTCGAGCAGGTCGCCTTTCGCGAGTTCGCCCAGGATGCCGAGAATGCCGCCAGCGCGGTTCTCTTCCTGGATGCTGTACTTCTGCCAGTTCGGAGAGAGTTTGCAGAGGAACGGCACTTTGCGGCTCAGCGCATCGATGTCCTGCATCTTGAAATCCACTCCGCCTTCCTGAGCGACTGCTAGGAGATGGAGCACGGTATTCGTACTTGCGCCCATAGCGATGTCGAGTGTCATTGCATTGAGGAACGCTTGACGGGTTGCAATATTGCGAGGCAGCACGCTTTCGTCGCCGTTCTCGTAGTAGGCGAGGGCATTCTTCACGATGAGCTTGGCTGCGTCCTTAAAGAGTTGGATGCGGTTCTTATGGGTAGCCAGAATGCTTCCGTTGCCAGGGAGAGAGAGACCTATGGCTTCAGTGAGAGAGTTCATCGAGTTCGCCGTGAACATACCTGAGCAAGCGCCGCAACCAGGGCAAGCCATTTGCTCCACCTTTGCCAGTTCTTCGTCGCTGACAGTCGGGTCGCCACCCTTCACCATAGCTGTGATGAGGTCAGCATTCTCGCCATTCAACTTATGAGACTCCATCGGACCTCCGCTCACGAAGACGGCTGGGATGTTCAGTCGCATTGCAGCCATCAGCATTCCAGGCGTTACTTTGTCGCAATTGGAGATGCAAATCATGGCATCTGCCTTGTGCGCATTGACCATATACTCGACGGAGTCAGCGATGATGTCGCGAGAGGGCAGAGAATAGAGCATGCCGTCGTGACCCATAGCAATGCCGTCGTCGATGGCGATGGTGTTGAACTCAGCGGCATAGCAGCCGAGCTTCTCTATCTCCTGCTTGACGATTTGTCCTATTTCGTGGAGGTGAGTGTGACCTGGCACAAACTGCGTGAACGAGTTGACGACAGCGATGATGGGTTTGCCGAACTGCTCTCTCTTCATGCCGTTAGCGACCCAAAGCGCTCTTGCTCCAGCCATTCGTCTGCCTTCAGTGCAGACCGCACTCCTTAGTTGATGTTTCATAAATCCCTAATCTCTATTGACTTCGTCGAGACTGCTCACGCTCGGTAGTGCTCATGCGAGCATGGCACTCCGCTCGCTCAATCGCAGCCTTCTCTAATCTCTAATCCATTTCGCATACGTGAATTGGCCGCAAAGTTAGCATAAAACTTTCATTTGACCAACAAAATGCCACATTATTATATATTATATGCACAAATAGACGTCGGGAAGCATATTTATTCTGTCAAAACAACAAAAAAAGAAAGCCCCGAACAGATTCGAGACTTCCTTCGTGTGTCTAGAAAAGCTAGGCTTTTTTGGTTTTTAGGCTTTTCTCTCTCTTAAATCGGCTTGTTCGTTTTGTTCGACTTGTTCGGATTACATCCGGACATTTGGTCACGACTCGGCAATTCAAGTAAACTTGATTGCTCTCGCTGCTTCAAACGTTCGACTTGTTCGGATTCTTGAAAATTAGTCTGCGAACATTACATTATTCGTTTTGACCATCTTTTCCCCGCATTTCGGACATTTGTCGGGAACAGGAGTCTGCATTTTTCCCAACATGAAATAGTCGTACCCTCTTGGATTGGCATATTCCATGTACCCGCATCGTCTGCAACGATATTCATTCAGTCTTGCCATATCTTTTTCTTTCTTGCAGTCATTTCAAAACCTCGCCGGACATAATCCGACGAGGTTGCGTGAATACTTTGTACTCTCGTCGATTGTGGTAATTTTGGCTGGATGTATTGTTTTCGCTTGCAAATATATAAAAAATCTCCCTTACCTACAAAAGATAAGGGAGAAATTTTTCTTTTTAGAATGGTCCTTTGCCCATGCAACTCGTGGTCGTGATGGCCGTCAATGCTGCCGTGATTGCTGCCACGATGACTTTTAGGATAAGTTCCCAGATGTTGTTCTTTTTCATTGCCTTTCGTTTTTGAGGGTTTCGTAGAGAGCGTAGCCTCTGGCGATTACGTCCCTGGGAAGCAGCGCTCCGCATTCTATCATTGCCATTGCTCTGATGAGCGCTGGCCAGTCTCTTTCGCTCAGCCTTTCTTTTCCGCCGTAGCCGGTTAGCCTGCAAATACCGTTGATGTATTCTGCGGTATTGTTTTCCGTTTTTGGTGCCCATCTTCCGATTATTTCTTCTACACATGTTGCGTTGTATTTTCTTCGGTATGTTTGGAGAATTGCGAATGCTGCTCGGATGCCCCATTCCATGCTGGAGAACTGGACGAATTGGGGGTCGTTCTGCTCAGCGAGTTGCCCTTTCCAAACAGTACCAACAATCCGCCGAATGTTCAGCGGATTGTTGTTTCTGAGACCTCTCGTCATGGCTTACTCAAGTCCGTGAATGGTGTCGGTGTTCTTGATAACCTTGACAGCGTCGGCTTGCTGGCTGCGCTTGGGTACGAGGTTGAACTCGGCCTCGTTGCGAAGATTCTTGAATCGTTCGCCAGGACACCAAGTCGGATTCACTTCCTTGATGTTAGCAGCGGTGAAATCTTCGGTGGTGACAGCGCCTTCGGTCTGGAGTTCGACGTAGAAGTCGCCCAGGTCACCGAGTTTCACCTTGTTACCGGCGAGGAGTTGCTCGCGAATACATGCCACGGCATCGGTCAGGACGCCCTTGATACAACCCTTGGAGAAGGGGCTGTTGT
>JAFYYO010000169.1 GCA_017557475.1 Bacteroidaceae bacterium | reverse complement strand
GTGTGTTCGAGTACATCGATTATTGGGATAAGGAGCGAAGGGACTTGCCTGTTGCGACAGATGGAGTCGTGCTGAAAGTCAATTCGTTAGCTCAACAAAAGAGCTTGGGAATGACGGCCAAGAGTCCTCGATGGGCAATCGCTTATAAGTTCCAAGCTGAACAAGCCGAGACGACGCTTCGACAAGTGGTCTTTCAGGTAGGCAGAACAGGAACCGTAACGCCTGTCGCAAATATGGATCCAGTACAATTGGCAGGCACGCAGGTTCGCAGAGCAACCCTCCACAATGCCGATGTAATGGCCTCTCTCGACCTTCATGTAGGCGACAGAGTGCTCGTGGAGAAAGGCGGAGAAATCATCCCGAAGATAGTGGGGAAAAAGACCCCCTCTAACTCCCCCGTGAAGGGGGAGAATAAAGAAGCCTCCCTTTTACGGGGAGGTTTGGAGGGGTCTATTCCTTTCGTGGAAAGGTGCCCCGTTTGTGGCTCGAAGCTGGTTCGCTATGAAGGTGAAGCGGCACATTATTGTCCGAATGATACAGGTTGCACGCCTCTCATTCTTGGCAGGATAGAGCACTTCATCAGTCGCAAGGCCATGAATATCAACTCGCTTGGTCCTGAGACAGTTGACAGTTATTATCAACAAGGACTCATTCACGATGCTGCCGACCTTTATGAATTGACAGAAGAGCAACTTGCCGACCCTCTTGCCTCAGACAACAAAGGCGTTCGCAAGATTCTCGCTAGCATCGATGGGAGCAAGCAAGTTCCTTTCGAGCGAGTCCTTTATGCAATCGGCATTCGCTTCGTTGGTGAGATTGCGGCAAAGACTTTGGCTCGCTATTATGGCAGCATAGATAAGGTGATGGAGGCAACGATGGAGAGTTTGACGCAAATCAACGGAATTGGCGAAGTGATTGCGAATAGCGTCATCCAGTACTTCGCGAATCCTGTGAATCGTGCCTTTGTGGAACGCCTTCGCGGATATGGCTTGCAGATGGAACTTGGCGAGCAGCAAAAGCAGGCCCGTTCAGACAAACTCGAAGGGCAGTCAATCGTCATTAGTGGCGTCTTCCAGCATCACAGTCGCGATGAATACAAAGCTCTCATCGAGCAACATGGCGGCAAGAATGTCGGCAGTATTAGTGCAAAGACGAGCTTCGTCCTTGCTGGTGATAACATGGGACCAGCAAAGTTCGAGAAGGCACAGAAACTCGGCATCCGCATCATGAACGAAGCCGAGTTCCTCGAACTTATAAAAGATTGATTTAGTCCAGGTAGAATGTCTTGAAAGCTTCGATGCAATAGAGATGGTCGGCAACAGCGGCTGTCTCGCGGCAACTGTGCATTGCTAGCAAAGGATTGCCCATATCGACACCCTTTACAGGAAGCGACGAAGCAAGGATGTTGCCCAAAGTGCTTCCTCCTGCTACATCGCTGTGGTTCACGAAACGCTGACAAGGTACGCCTGCCTTCTCGCAAATCCCTGCAAAGACGGCTGCAGAGACCGCATCGCTCGCATACTTCTGGGCTGCGTTGAACTTGATGACTGGCCCGCCTCCAAGTACAGGATGATTCGTCGGGTCGTACTTCTCGCTATAATTGGGATGCCAGGCATGAGCATTATCGGCTGAAACCATGAAGGCTTGCTCGATACTGCGATGGAAGTCTTCTGCTGTGCCGCCTTGAGCTTGTACGATACGCTGC
>JAFYYO010000168.1 GCA_017557475.1 Bacteroidaceae bacterium | reverse complement strand
TCTCGCGAATTACTATGCCCATTCCTTAATTATTTGTAACTTCGCAACCGAAATAACAAAACACATCTCACAAATGAATCGATTAAAGAAATGTACTCTGGCAGCTTTTGTGCTGCTTGGCATGGTTGCATCCGAAGTAAATGCCCAGTGCATGGTGAACACTTTCAACGACGTAAAGTCTGGCAGGAGAAAGTCGGCCAGCGAGTTCCGCGAGCAAGAGGGGCAGGACTTCCCTATTGATACAATACAATATGTTGGGCCTGAAGCCATTAACTTTGTGCTGCTGGGCGACGGATATACGGCTTCACAGCAGCGGAAGTTGCTGTCGGATGCCAGGAAAGTGTATAATGCGTTGTTCAAGAAGATTCCTATGAACAAGTATCGGAAATGGTTCAACCTCTATGCTATTGGGGTCATCTCCAACGAGTCTGGCATCTCCCATCCCGGTGTCTTGAGGGACGGAGTCTATGTGTGTCCAGAAGGTTCTTCAATGCCCATCATGAATGTTGACACATACTTCGGCATTCACTTCGACTCGTACAATATCCACAGGCTTCCCTGTCCCGACAATTCGTCAAAGATATACAACCTTCTCAATGCACTTATGCCAGACTTCCAGATGGTTGGTATCCTTTGCAATACCACGGAATATGGTGGGGCAGGCGGTTCTTACCTGACATGCACCATGCACGACAGTGCTGCGGAAATCTTTATACACGAGTTCGGACATACCTTTGCTTCGCTTGCTGACGAATACTATGCAGGCGACGGCTACTTGGGTGAATATGTCAACCAGACAGCCACTAGCAATTCCAGGACTATAAAGTGGAAGCACTGGTGGGGGGATAGCGGCGTTGGAGCCTTCCCGATAGGCGGTTCCACTAAAGCCGACAAATACTACAAACCTGTGGATGGAACATGCGAGATGCAGTACCTGAACAAGCAATTCTGCCCCGTCTGCCGTGAAGCCATCATTGAGGCACTGCACGATCGCGTACCTGTAATAGCCGAATATGAGCCTACCGATAAGACCGTCACCGTGGACGAGGAAGAGATAACCTTCAACATCTCTCGCTACTATAAAGGTCTGTCTCCTAATAAAGTAAACTTTGAATGGTTGTTGAATGGTAAGGTGCTGGAAGAGGAGACAGCCAGTCAGCTGGTAATGAGGTACGATGCCTTTGACCTGACGAGAACCACGAATACCATAAAGGTTAAGGCAAACGAGGTAAATCCGTATGTGAAAGACCCCAAACATGCCAGCAAACACACAAGTAGTGTTACTTGGAGGGTGAAACTTAGTGACGAGATTGTGGGCGTAGAAGCCTTTACTTATGATGACTTCAGCGTGGAATCGGTAAGTGGAGGCTTGAGGCTGAAATCCGAGAAACCTCATTCTCTGTCAATATACAACCTGCAAGGACACAAAGTGGCTCATGTGAACGTATGTGGTGAGGAGATGATAAACTTGCCTGCAGGCATCTATATCGTGGACGGCAAGAAGATGCTTGTTGACAAATAAATACACATTCTAACAAGCACATTCTAATAAGGTAGAACCATAATCCTTGCTTTCTTCGGAAAAATCTTGTGTTAAGTTATGTTTTCTCCTTAATTTTATATAATTTTGTGGCGCGAAAAATTAACATTATTAACTATTCCAGATATGGCAAAAGTAATTAAGTTACGCAAAGGCCTCGACATCAATCTCAAGGGCAAAGCCACGAAGGAAACCGCTACGGTAAAGTGTCCGGGTGAGTACGCACTCGTTCCCGATGACTTTACAGGCGTGAAACCTAAGGTGGTAGTCAAGGAGGGAGATGCCGTGAAGGCTGGGGATGCCTTGTTTGTTGACAAGCTACATCCCGAAGTGAAGTTCGTTAGCCCTGTCAGCGGAACAGTCAGCATGGTGGAACGCGGCGACCGTCGCAAACTGCTGAGCATCCGTGTGAAGGCTGACGAGAAGCAGGAAGCACGCCAGTTCGACACTAAGGGTGACCTGAAGGCACTCATGATGGAGAGCGGTTTGTTTGCTTTCCTGCGTCAACGTCCCTATGATGTTGTGGCAAATCCTGAAGATGCTCCGAAGGCTATCTTTGTGAGCGCGTTCAACAGTATGCCGCTGAGTCAGGACTTCGAGTACATCCTGCAAGGTCAGGAGGCTGAGTTCCAGACAGGTCTTTCTGCTTTGGCAAAGCTCGCTAAGGTTTATCTTGGCGTGAGTGCAAAGCAGACCTCTAAGGCTCTGACTGAGGCTCAGGACTGCGAAGTGAACGTCTTCGACGGTCCCGCTCCTGCAGGAAACGTTGGTGTTCAAATCAATCATGTCGATCCCATCAACAAGGGCGAAGTGGTTTGGACACTTGGCGCTGAGGAAGTTATCTTCCTTGGTCGCCTCTTGAAGACTGGCAAAGTCGATTTCACTCGCACGATTGCTCTGGCAGGCAGCGAGGTGAAGGAGCCGAAGTACTACAAGGTGATGGTCGGCCAGAAGTTGACCACCTTGCTCGAAGGCACGATAAATGCTGAGGGAGCACGCATCATCAGCGGAAATGTGATGACCGGCCTCAAGACCTCTGCCGAGGGTTGGCTGGGAGCTCATGCAACCGAAGTGAACGTCATTCCTGAGGGCGATCATGCCGACGAAATGTTAGGTTGGATCATGCCTCGCTTCAACACCTTCAGCACACATCGCAGCTACTTCAGCTGGCTCTTTGGAAAGAAGAAGGAATACGTCATCGATGCCCGCGTCAAAGGCGGAGAACGCCACATGATTATGAGCGGAGAGTACGACAAAGTCTTCCCGATGGATATCTACGCAGGCTACCTCATCAAGTCGATTATCGCAGGTGATATCGACCGTCAGGAAGCTCTTGGCATCTACGAGGTTGCTCCCGAGGACTTCGCTATCGCAGAGTTCGTGGACTCTTCGAAGCTCGAGTTGCAGCGCATCGTTCGCGAAGGACTGGATATCCTCAGAAAGGAAAATGCATAAGAAAGTTGAAAAATTAAAAAGTTGAAAAGTTAAAAATTAAAGATAAGAAGT
>JAFYYO010000167.1 GCA_017557475.1 Bacteroidaceae bacterium | reverse complement strand
GAGTTGTGTGTCGACCAAGAAAATCGTCTATTTCCAGGACCCTGATGAAGTGTTCAATCAAGGGGAGCAGATAATGCAACAATATGAGATGAGACTCAAACCGGCTGACCAAGTGCTGATTAAAGTCACTTGCAACGAACCTGCGCTCCTTACCATCTTTGCGCAGGATGTTATGATGGGAACCGCGGGCGCCAATGTCAGTTCTCAAAACATCTCCAGTACAGGCAATATGACAAATGCTTATGGCTATACAGTCAGCAACGAAGGTTTCGTTACTTTGCCTGCTGTGGGACGTGTGCAGGTTGCAGGTCTTACCTCCGATGAAGCGGCTCGTCGCATCGAGGAGAGCATCATCTCGGCAAATCTTATCAAGGATCCTGAGGTGACTGTCCGCCTGCTCAATGCTCGCGTGGCTGTGCTTGGAGCGGTGAAGAGTCCGCAAGTTGTCAGTCTTACCAGTGAACGCAATACCATCCTCGATGTCCTGTCTCGTTGCGGAGACATTGCTGATACAGGTCTTCGCCAAAAGATAACCCTCTATCGAGAGGAGAACGGACAGCGCAAGAAGTATCCTATCGACCTCACAACTGCAGATGTCTTCAACAGCCCTGCTTATTATGTGCAGCAGAACGACCTCATCTACGTCGAGCCCAACAAGAGTCAGACGGTCAAGAGCAGCGCGTTCTATACCTTCCTTAGCGCAGGTGCAAGCATCCTCGGTGTAGTAACATCTGTTGTCGCTCTTGTCTTTGCTATAAAGAAGTAAGCGTAAGAGAACTAAATCTTGATTGAGCCCCATTCGGACGGAGCGACTGTAGAGATATCGAAACCGTCCATCCATAGGCCTGTGGAAATACTTCGCAGGCCTTTTCTGTACAAGTAGTTCGAGGGGATGCCTTTGATGAGGAGGCCTTGATGAAAGTGTTCTATGTTCGTGGGCAACGAGAAGTTGGCTTTGTTCTTGGCCGTAGAGAGTTCGACAGGGATGCAGTGGTCGGCATCGGTACAAAGAGAGTCGGAGGAAAGAAGAATGTTGCTTTGATTCTCGGCATCGCTGCTGAAGACGGCATTGTTCATAGAGCGAGGCGCCGTCCCCACCATATAACCCATCACCCAAACGGCTTCGCTGCCTGAAAGTTCTAAGGAGCAAATGTCTGTCACAGTGTAGGGACGCACTCTCGAGCCTTCGCCTGAACCGATAATCTTAGCCGTCAGTTCAGAGTCGTCAGCAGCAGTGTTGTCTGTCTCGTCGGTCAAATCCATCTTCTGGCAGCAGACAAACAGCAGACAGAGCAGCAGCAGGCTATTCCTCTTCCGTAAAAGCATCCAATACCTTCTTGCAGACCTTCGGCAGGTTGTACTTGTAATAGACCGTGTCGCCCCAAAGCAACAGATAGACGAGGCAGAGGAAAATGCCCCATCCAAGCAATATCATCATAGCGTAACCCATGGCTAACTGGTAAAAGTCACATTATTTACTGCAAAATTACACATAATAAATTGAATAATGTAGAAATAAATCGTAAATTTGCAGGCATAAACAAATAAAAAGCACAAAATGTTCCTTCGTCATCGCTTTGAGCGTCTTTTCTTGCTCTTTATCGCTTGTTCTTTACTCTTTTATGTGTCTTGTCAGTCGGGGCCAGAGGAATCTGAAGGTCAATGCACCGTTACTTTCTCTGTGACTAACTACAGGCAGACGAGTTTCGACGACCTTTCGGGCTCGGGAACAAGCAGAGCGATGTCTTCTTACGACTTGGCGACCTTGGCACACTTGCTCGTTGCTGTGTATGACGCAGAGAGTGGAACTCAGGTGATTGCTCCGATGCAGCATAATCACGAGGATTACGAGAAGAATCCGTATGACTATCCGAAGTTC
>JAFYYO010000166.1 GCA_017557475.1 Bacteroidaceae bacterium | reverse complement strand
TGCGGGCTTCACGCCAGGATGGTTCGCAGGCAAGACTTCTTTTGCAGAGTGGACGAAACGCCTTTTGGTCGGCGATATGAATATGTTCCGCGATTACACCACCTATGCCGAGTACGTTCATCCCTATCACGAGCCCGCTCCAGATTTCGATTGGCCAAGTTCCTATCGAGACGGTTATAGCGGCAGCTATGGTTGGAGAGGGGATTGGGTTGGACGAGGAAGTTCCAGAGACAATTATCATGGAGCAGGATTCTTCGGAGGAACTGTCCTCGACAATGAGCAGTATCTCTCTCTTAGAAACGATAATGCATGGTCTGCGCGTTACAGATGGGCAGACCCTGCGGATATGCCGTTCTTCTACGACATGGAGGGTGTTCGCTTCCAGGGAGGCTGGAGTACGTCCAACAGAAACGCCTTCTCCTATACAGGACTCGACGATATGACGATGTCGCTCGACTTCCTTCGTTCTCTTCGTGCCGTAAATCTCATTACTGACTATGCGCCTCGAATGGAAGGCAGTCGCCGTTATATGGGAGACAATCAGCCAACCGTCGATATTGGTTACGAGCCCCTGACCAATGGAGTGCGTCCCACTTATCGCGATCGCCACTACATTCTGCATGGCTATGACGTCAGTGAGGAGTTCTATAGTCCCTGCTATCGCAATCGACCACTTCCTTCGCTTCAGGACTATCGACGCACGCTCTATTGGAACCCCAATCTCGAACTCGACGAGAATGGCCGAGCAGATGTCACTCTTTGGAACAACAGCTCCTCAACAAGCATTACCGTTAGTGCGGAAGGCATATCGCCAACAGGAAAAATACTGACTGGCATTAGCTATCCGGAAGACAGGTGAAGAAGTATGAAGTATGATGTATGATGTAAGAAGTAAGAAGTAAGATGTGTGAAGGACAATAAATGAGACGTTTTCTCTTCATAATATTGCTTGGTTTGTCTGGGGTGATGCTTGGACAAGAATTGTTGGATTCGGTGACGGCTGTCGTTATGGATGCCGAGACGGGAGAGCCTGTTCCCTATGCCAACGTCTATGTCTCGTCCACTTGTGGCACAATCAGCAACTACGATGGCGAGTTCTGTCTCGAATGTCTTCCTTCCGATGTGCTTCGCATTTCGAGCATCGGATATCAGAAAGTCAGCTTCAAAGCTTCCGAACTACCTCCCGTTATTCGCATGAAGCCTATCAGCAATACGCTTCGCGAGATAACCGTAATGGGAGCCGATGATGTCTTGGCTCGATTGGTGCGCAAGATGCAAAAGGAAGCTAAGAAGAATCAAAAAACCTTAGGCAAATACTTCTTCCGCTTCACTACTCAATACCCAGGAACCGATGAACTGGCGGAAGCTTTCCTGAGCGCAAAGTCGTGTGTGCAGATGCGCGACATCACCTTCCACAGCGGCAATCGAGGCTTGCTTACAGAAAGAGGGGGAGTCTTCGACAATCCCGACCTGAAAGGCTTGGGAAGCACCAATCTCCATGTCTTCCTCCGACTTGCTCCCGTCTTGGTCAACTTCGACTTCTGGGACTTCGCCCTCGTTCCTGCCGACATCGTCTTGGACAGGAAAGGCAAACTCTACGACGTCACTTGCACAGCGGCTTTCGAGGACGACGGCACAGAGATTCGCAAGATACGCGTCGAGGGAAGAGAGAACTACACCTTCACCCAGCCAATCCTCGAAGGAACCATGTATGTCGATTATAAGAAATGCCAACTCCTTCGCTTCGACGGAAAGATGCGAGGACTCTATCTAAGAGCCTACGACAATGCGCGTCGACGCCTCTCCATCGATACCGTGCAGTACACCATGCATGTGGACTACCGCCACGACCACGGGTACTCCGAGATAGCCAATATGTCGGGAACAATCATCCAGAACCAAGTGAAGTTGAGATATCTGCTCTTCAATCTTGGTGACAAAGAGATGGCGTTCAATAAGTCGAAACGGGTAGGGGACAATATGCTGCGAACCATCGACGAGGTAGGTTATGACTCTTTGCTTTGGGCTACGACGGGAATCGTGAAGCGTACCAAAGAAGAAGAGCGTATTGCCTTTCAGGACACCAGTTTCCACATGCCCAACAGGTCGAAATACAACATCCCGCCTTCAGATCAAGAGCGCGCAACCAACAAATATCTGAAGGATGCCATCCGGCAACTAAAGGGAAACACCATGCAACTGCATCGCGGCTTGCCGAAGAAGAAATAGGGAATAGAGAATAGGGAATAGGGAGAAAAGAAAGCCCCGAAGTTGGTTCGAGGCTGTCTCTTGTTCCCTTGCTAGGGTTCAAAAATTAATTGTGAATATGGAAACACCTTAATGTCACATGTCACAATGTCACATGTCACATTTTGGGGTTCTCATTTTGTTCTAATCTTTCGCCAGCGTTTGTCTTCTGTCTTCTCAATCCAGCCATCACGAAACCAGCGAGAAATAATCTGCCTGATTGCTGCCTCTCCGCATTTGTTCTGCTTAAGGGCTCGCAAATCATCCATTGTGAATATGGGAGGCAATTGGTCGAAGACGCTGTGGTTTGAGCCATAACGCTGACATTCGCTACTTGCGTCGACGAACTGGCTTTCAAGGCTCTGTCCGAATGCAAGAATCTGCTGATTCAGGCAATACTCGGCCATCATCTTGGCGAACTCGAGACAAGCGTTTGTTTCCTTCCCCATACCATTCAAGATGTGGAAGATGACGCCGCAACGGAAACCGATTACTGCGGCTCGTTTGCGATAGACGTCCTTCACTTTGTCGAGGTCTTTCGAGGCTTCCACTCGCTTCCGTTCCACCCAGTTCTCGATGGCTCTCCTCAGTCGGGGCACATCTATCAAGCCCGATACTGAGCGAAGACGTGTGACTGCCTCTTGGATTCTTGCCTCGCATTCTTCGGAACGCTTTCCATACTTCGGCATCTTAGCGAAGGTGGAGTCGGGCATTTCCGAGACGAGCACTCTGGAACTGAGTCCGTTCTCGATGTTGTCGCTCTTGAAGCACTTCCGCAATGCTCCGTTGGTGCCGAGAATCGTCCAGTTGTAGGCCACATTCACGACTCCCGATTCTGCTTGGTCGGAGTTGTAGTCCTGTCCCCATTCGCCTTTGTCGAAGGAGAGTCGATAGATGTCGTACTTCGAACTCCAACTGCCTGCTCCGTTGGTTTTGCGAAGTGTGTCGAGTTCTTCGCAGAAGGAATAGAGGCAATGGCCTTTAGCGTTCTTCAGTCGCTTCAGGAGGGTTGAACAGGAGACCGTTACCGGCACCATTCGAATCAGGACTTTGGGGTCGTCGGGAGCCTTTTCGTTGGCTTTGCGACCTTTCTTGCGTTCCTTCCACGCTTCTTCGCGCTTTCGGGCAACGGCGTCTTCCTCGTCGAACTGACGCTTCCAGACATCGATAGCACTCTTGCAGACACTCTTGCCGCTAGCCTGCTCGCCTCGAATGATCGACATGAGGCCGAGGTGCTGACGAAAGCCGTCGCAATACTCCACCTCAACGCCGTCGGCATAGGCTGCAGCGATGGGCATTACAGCGCAGAGAACGGGCATCTGCATGGCTACAGGAACGCCTGCCAGACTCTCTTTCAGGCCGATTGGGAGAGAGCGGACATTGAGTCTCACGCCGATTGCTTCGGCAACGGCTTCCGCTTCCTGCTCTTCCATTTTCTGCTTTGCTTCTTCCGCCTTGATGATGCTCTCCATCATCTTGCTGATGCCTTTAGGAGTCTCTTTGCAAGCGGAATCGACAATGCTCCTCACTTCGGCTTCCGTGAGCCCGAATCGCGGCATTACGGCCAAGAGGACTTCCTTCCTGTTGTCGCAGATAGAGCGCAGGTTTGTGGCCAGTTTGTGGAGCTTCACGTTCCTTTCCCCTTGCTGAGGTTCGCCTCCATTTCGGAGCCACCATTCCTGAATGATTGAGGAATAGGGAATGCCGCGAAAAGAAGCCCCCTCTAAATCTCCCCCTTTAGGGGAGACTTGTGGAGTTGGACTTGGACTTGAGGCGGAGATGGGGCTAAAGAGTTTCTCGCTCACATACTTTGTGTGGTCTTCAGGCACCATGTAGATGCAACGGGAGACATCTTTCACGGCGGCATCGGGCTCGAAGCCTGTTGCCTCTTTCATCAGTTCCTGAGCCTCTTCGGCGCTCTTTCCTTCGGGCAGTTCCACGAGGACATGCGTTCCCCTTCTGACGCTCTCCTCAATCATCAAGACCTCGATGCCAGCCACTTTTAATTTTTCATTTTTAATTTTTAATTGCAACATTATGTCGCTTGTGTGCCCTTTCTCGTCGAAGTCGAGCATCAGTCGGTTGAGGGGCTTCAGGGCGTCGGCGATTGCTCTGTGATCTGCCTTAAACTCAGCGCAATGCGGAGTCCAGACAGGAAGGCGATGCTTCAGTTCTGCATCTCCAGCCTCAATCTTAGCGCACATTTCAGCCAGCCAAGGTTCGCGTCGCATCTTCTCCCAATCCTCCCTTTTTGCGGGCTTAACGGGAGCACCATGGCTCATTCCAATACAAGTAAATACATTTGAATTCATACAGAATAGATTTTGCTTCGAAGAAGTTTCTTTCGAGTTCGATGGCCATCTTCCGCGAAAACTCTCCGAAAGCTTCTGCTCTGCATCCGCCGTCCTTTTCGGCGGGTTTTAATTATTAATAATGTGAGTTTCATGTCTCGGCCTGTTCGTTCGGCTTTGACGAGTGCAAAGTTACAACATTATTCTCGGAATACCATAGGAAAATCGTTCATAACAGACTGGAATACAAGCAAATACAAGCAAATACAAGTGGCGTGCAAGCAGTTGTACAAGTAGGGGCACAAAAAAGGGAACCGATTTGTGTCGATTCCCCCTTATTCCTTATTAATATGGTCGGTCAGATTATCTGCTGGTTCCAGTTCGATTCCGTCGGTTTGTAGAGGCCGCAGTCGTGAAGCACCTTCCAAAGGTCGCGACGGCAAGACATCCTCGAAATCTTCCGGTCCCTTACCAGCTGATTCACTTTGTAGGTTATCTCCTTCGGCTTCAAGCCTCCAATGCCTGCAAGGAAATCCTTTGCCTCCTGCTCGTTTCCGTAGAACATTGGGGTGAGCTTGCAGACAATCGATTCCTGCATGCTCTGGTAGCGTTCCAGCAAGAGAACTGCGGCATAGACATCGTAGAGTTCCCTGCGAGAGACGCCCTGATAATTGAGCGTCTCGGCCAGCTTCTGATGGTCCATGCAATCGCAAAGAGAGGCATGGGGCATCGCCTTGAACCAGTCCTTCAATTGGACAAGGATGGAGGAGAGTCCGCTCTTCTCCTGCTTGACATGGTTCTCGAATCGCTCGAACAAGCCGTCTTCCCGCTCAGCCTCCGCCTTCAACTGCCTCAACTGGGCATCGAAGACCTTTTGCTGCCAATGCTCGCCAGAACGATGGAAGTCGGCCTGAGTGCTGACCAATTCGTCGCGGAGCTGCTCCAATTGCCGCTTCTCGTTTTCGGCCATTTTCAGCCTCATGGCAGCCCTGAGTTTCTTCAGGATACGGTCGCGCCAGCAATCGTCCTCGCGGCTCAGGGAAAGGCGGGAAAGGGGCATATAGAGCCTCGTCAGCTTCAGCCACTCGGCCGCGTTCTCGGCCGTGAACTTCATCCCGCAAAGCAGAGGCGCCACTACCTGCAAAGCACGCTCCTCCTCCGTGAAAGGTAGGAAAATCCCTGTCGGCAACGGACTTTCGGGCAACACCCGTTCGCCCTTCTGAGGGGGCAGAACCTCGTCCTTCACATCAGGGACTTCCACAAAGAAGGTCACATGTCCGTCGTTTCTGCTGACCTGCACCAGCAGCCTGCCATCGGGCTCCAGCAGCGGTTTCAATTCTCCGCAACACTCGTGCTTGATGTAGCCCACCTTGCGAATGTCTGTCGTATAGGCCGCAATCGCATTGCTGTCCTTTATGTTGTCAGGCTCGGCCACCAACATCATGGGCGTACCGCTCTCCAGCCGACTGAGGAACTCCTCTGTCAGCCTGGTCCGCTCTTCCAGCGAGCCCTCCTTCCACAGACTATACCTGATGCCCGTTATCGCGTATTCTGCCATGATTGCATTTTATAATATCAGACTGCAAAGATACAAAATATTTTCAACAGTCAAACCATGAAGGTGCAAATTTTGTGACATGTGACATTGTGACATGTGACATTAAGCACC
>JAFYYO010000165.1 GCA_017557475.1 Bacteroidaceae bacterium | reverse complement strand
CAAGTCTATTCTTTCGATTCTTCTCGCCTGTTTTGCCATAACTGTTGGCGCTCAGGACGGTACTAATTATGCCGAAGTGCTGGCTAATGCCAACTGGAACTGGCAGACACGTGGAGGCATAACCTATGGTAAAGCCAGCTTCGATGACCTCTACGGTAATGCCCAAGTGGTCTCGATTGCTAAGTACTCGTCGGAGTCGGTGTCTACGTCGCTCTACGTAAAGGAGGGCTCGTTCCAACCCACTCCTGCTCTTGCCGCAGAGGCAGGGGCAACGGCTGCCATAAACGGAAGCTATTTCAATATGACGACATGCAAGTCAACGACGGCAATATGGGAGAACCGCAAAGAAATAGCTACAACCTCGGAGGAAGAATTTGCACGCTGCAACGGCGTCATAGGCTTCAAGAGCGGCACGTTCGCACTGGAGAATTACAGCTCTTCTACGACTCGCAATCAACTGCTTGGCTGGAGCAAGAAGTACGATAGCTTCATCGTGACAGGTCCGATACTCCGTCGAAACGGGGTGAGCCAGGACTCTAACATTGGCGGCGAGGGCTTCTACGGTCCACATCCACGAACGATGCTTGGCAAGTGTGCCGACGGTACGGTTTATATGGTGGTGATGGAAGGGCGTTTGGAAGGCGCTTCTGGTTTCTCGTTGGCGAATATGGTCTCTCTGGCCGAAGACCTGAACATGACAGATGCTATCAACTTGGACGGCGGCGGCTCATCAACGCTTTGGGTGACAGGTGCAGGCGTCATCAACAGACCAAGTGGCGGCTCGCTTCGTAATGTGCCGAACGTCATCGTCGCCACTTCTATGACACACGAGCACAGCTACGAGAATGGCTTCTGCACTTGCGACGTTGCTCCGTACGAACCTGCGCATCAGGACAGCGATGGCTATTATGAGATAGATAATGGCGGCAAGTTGTTCTGGCTTGCTCAACTGGTGACTAACAATGGTGGCGGTAGTGCAAGTGCAAAACTTACGGCCGATATCGACCTCGAGAATCGCCTCTGGATGCCTATGGGTAATGCTTCTAGCAAGCACAGCGGTGAGTTCGACGGACAGGGACACAGCATTTCAAACCTCAAGATTGAGACTGATGCTTCGACCAACTTCTCTGCTTTCATTGGTGTCCACAACGGCACGAACGATATCCACAACTTCAAGATTTCTGGTTCTGTGACGGCTTCCGGCACTACGTACGACCATTTTGCGGCTGGTGTGGTAGCACAATCTACGGGCAGTCATAAGATAGAAGATGTCTGGTGCTCGGTAAACATCACCAATCCCAACACATCTCAGGTGTCGCTTCGCATGGCTGGCATCGCGACCAGAGCAGAAGGCGGAACCATCAATCGATGCGTTTACGACGGCACCATCAACGGAGCTGCCACTAATCTGCAAGTGGCAGGTATCTTAGGTTGGCCTGATGCCAACAATACTGTCGTGAGCAACTGCCTCTTTGCAGGCACGCTCATCTCCACAGGAACAGGCACGGGCAGCGCTTATCAAGGCGGTATCGTGGGCTATTGCAGTAGCACAAGAACAGGTCTCAGCATTGCCAACAACCTGAGCATAGGCACTATAAGTAGTCCGAGCGAAGCAACTCGAAGCGGCGCTATTGTGGGCAACAGTACAGTCGCAAAGACTGTTTTCACCAATAACTACATGCTTGCTGGTCTGCCCATAACCGGAAGCTCGACAGCTTCGACCCGAGTGCCAAGCGTTACAGAGGTGACTACAGCCCAACTCGCCGACGGTTCGCTGCCTGATTTGCTTGATGCTTATAACTGGTCGCAAGGCACCAACTATCCTGTTCCGCAGAATAATACGGACATTACTGCAGAGGATTTGACCGTGGACGGCATCAAGTACTTGATTACAAGCGACAATACTGTCTCCGTGACATATCCAAATGTGGAGCAACCCTCGTCGAGTAATCCGTGTACCTATAGCGGAGAAGTTACCATTCCCGCTCAAGTGACGATAAAAGGCAGGTTATATAATGTGACGGCCATCGGAGATTATGCCTTCCATTATGCAAACATTACGGCGCTCAACTTGCCCGAAGGTATTACCTCGCTAGGATATAAGGCTATCTACCAGACTCAACTTACCGAGATTGTTGTGCCGAATTCCGTTACTTTGATGGATTACGAAGCTTTGGGCTACAATAAAGTGCTCGAGAAAATAACTTTCGGTGAGAACATCGCCGCCAATACTTGGGGCGACAAGCTCTGCATCTATGGCGGCAAGAAGTACGAAGTCTATATGAACTGCGATGCTGTGCCCAAGTTGCGCACCTACACCTTCGACTTCACGGGAGCTAATGTTCATGTGCGACCAGCAATGTATCAGGCCTTTATTGAAGATGCGGCATGGAGCAGTTATGACATCATCGGAGACCTTTGGAAAGAGTATTCCCTCGAAGACTTGCAGAATGTGCTCAACGAATATGCTCCGAAAGTTCCCACAGGCGATGCCGTCGGAACAGATCCGGGATGCTACTCCGAAAGCTCCGCCCAAGCTCTGAGCGAATTGGTTGCAGAGGCTCAGGCTCTCGACGAGAATGCGACGCTGGAGCAACTCAATAATGCTATCAATGGAATCATGATTGCCTATAACGCACTCTACAGCTATCCTCTCAATGAGGGCTACTACTACATCGAGAGCGTGGCTTTCCCTGGTAAAGTGCTGCAGGGCGATACCGAACATGCTAGCATAGAAGGACTGAAGGTTGCTGATCTTGCGGAAATAGAGACTCCTCCTTACTTTAAACTTGTTCGCAAAGATGGAGGTTGGCTCATTCAGTGTGTCGAGAACGAGATGTATGTTGGTACAGCAGTAGGTGGTAACGTCAACAATAGACCAATCTCTCTGACTTCAGATGCTCGTTATGAGCAAAAGATTACATGGGTTGGTGGCGGAAGATTTAAGATACAGGGCAGTTCGACTTATCCATATAGCTGTCTCAGTAGTAGTAAGGTTAGACTATATAACTATAATGTAGGCAGTAGCTTGGAACCGCGACAGATGTGGCATTTCCATCCCGCACCATCAGGTATGTTCAGCATGGACTACAATCTGGAGAACGGCAGAGTTAGAGGCTTTGTGCACGACTTTGAGTACACTCAGAGCGATGCCAGTAAGGTGAGTACTTATAACCAAAGCCCACCAGAACGTCGCGACTGGCCGTTGCCCGTGGAAGTCTTCTGGACTCGGGATACTACAGCCGAATCTCAATGGATAACGTGGAGCGAAAGCCCTGACTTTACTGATGCCGAAACACGAAATGTCTCAGCGGAATCAGCCTCTTACGAGATATACAACCTCATTCCTGGGCGCAGATATTATTGCAGAGTGACTGTGACAAAGTCAGACAACGAACAGGGACAAGAAGATATTGTCAATTTTTCTTTCATTACCTCAGGTCAAATGCGTCACCTCAAAGCTGAAGGTACGGCCAATGTGCGCGACCTTGGCGGCTGGCCTGTAGCAAGCGGCAAAAGAATCAAGTATGGTAAGATATTCAGAGGCGCCGAGTGGAATGGCGGCCACAACCTTACAACCGAAGGCATTGAGGCTCTTCGTCTTGCTGACATTAAGGCTGAACTTGATCTGCGTAGCGACAGTGAGGCAAAGAATATCACAAAGTCTGTGCTTGGTAACGATGTTTCCTACAAGCGCACACCTCTTGGGCAGACGCAAAGTCACATGGAAGGCTTGACCAATTCCCAGAGTACCTACAAGACGGCTCTGCAGTATGTTTTTTCCTGCGTAAGAAATGATAAACCCGTTTATTTCCACTGTGCCATCGGTCGTGACCGCACAGGTACACTTGCCTTCCTGCTCGAAGGAGTGCTCGGAATGAGCAAAAGCGACATCTATAAAGACTACGAGTTGACCAACTTTTCCTACTTCAATACGCCCTGCAGCAAAGGGCAGCTCGACGCTATGTTTGAAGCAGTCGAAGCCATGGAAGGCGAGACCCTCGAAGAGCAGTTTCGCAAGTACCTGAACTCTTATTTCGGCATCACCAATACAACTATCGATGCGTTCCGCGAGAAGATGCTCGAAGTCGATATTGACGACGCCATTCACTCTGTCGAAAGCGCCCAATGGACAATGGATAATGCAATCTATGACCTGCAAGGTCGTCGTATATCAACTCCCGTTAAGGGCGGCATATACATTGTTAACGGACAGAAGTTCGTGAGATTAAACAGAGAATGATGAACGATGTGCTGACACTTTTCGAGCTGAACAGCCTGGTGCATGAGGTCTTCGAGGATAACTTCGACGAGGAGTACTGGGTGACTGGCGAGTTGAGCGATGCCGGCACACCTGCTTTTGGTGGGCACTTTTACGGCGAGCTTGTTCAAAAGGATGAGGAAAGCGACCACATCATTGCGCGAGCCCGTATCACTTGCTGGGCTCGCAACTATAATATGTTGCGATTGCGCTTGCAGAAAGAGGCAGGCGAAACGCTTCGAAAAGGCTTGCAAGTAAAGCTCTTGGTCGAGGTTAACTTCCATGAGCAATACGGTTATTCGCTTAATGTGCTTGATATCGACTCTTCATTCACCTTGGGCGACCTCGCAAAGAGGCGTAGAGAGATACTCCAACAACTTGAGAAAGATGGCATCTTGCACGACAATCAAGAGCTTCCTTTGCCTCGTTTGTTGAGGCGAATAGCAGTCATCAGTAGCGCAACTGCCGCAGGTTATGGTGATTTCTGCCATCAATTGGAGACGAACGAATACGGCTTCCATTTCGATGTTCAACTCTTCCCTGCAGTCATGCAAGGCGAGCAAGTGCCTGAGAGCATCATTAGTGCCCTTGAAGTAATCCTTTCAGAGCAGCCCTTCGACCTTGTTGTCATTATTCGAGGAGGGGGAGCAAGCAGCGACTTGAGCGACTTCGACAGTTACGAGTTGGCAGCTTGTATTGCTCAATATCCTTTGCCCGTCCTTACTGGAATCGGGCATGAACGAGATGAGACGGTGCTCGACTTTGTTGCTCACACCCGAGTTAAGACTCCAACTGCCGCAGCTGCCTTTATCATCGAGCATCAAGCAGAAGAAGCTGCTTTGCTCGACGACCTTTATCTTCGCATCACACATTCAGCTGAGGAGCGTATCCAACGAGAGAAGCAACGCTTAGAGCATCAGAAAGCCGTCCTGCCTTTGCTCTTTACGAACTTTATTCAAGGGAAGCAGAATGGGCTTGTACTCCTTCATCAAAGGCTCATGAATGCCGGCAATCAGCGACTCGAACGTGAACAACATCGCCTTCAACTCATGAAGCAACGGATGGATTCACTCGATCCGAAGCTCCTCTTGAAGCGCGGCTACACAATAACAACCTGCGGAGGAAAGATTGTTCGCAGCATAGAAGGGCTCGCTGAAGGAGAAGTCCTGACCACACAAACAGAAAAGGGGGAAATACTGTCGAAGATAGTTTCAATTCAAAATAACTAAATCCAAAATTCAAAGGCCTCCCTTTTACGGGGAGGTCGGGAGGGATCTTTATGGAAGAACAGCTAACTTACGAGCAGGCCATGCAGAATCTTGAGGCTATGGCCAAGCAAATGGAGAGTGGCGATATCGGCATCGACGAAATGGCTGAGCGACTTCGCGAAGCCCAAAAGTTGATGAAGTATTGTCACGAAAAACTCTATGAAGCAGAAAAAAACTGCAAATCCTTGCTGAATGTCGAGGAAAAGGCGTAACTTTGCGGCGCAAAGTTTAATTCAAAATTCAAAATTATTAAATTCAAAAAGCCTCTCCTTAGAGGGAGAGGTTTGGTGAGGGTCTGTTATGAAAGAAATAGATTGGAGTAACCTTTCGTTTGGTTACATGAAGACCGACTACAATGTACGTTGCTATTATCGCAATGGTGCATGGGGTGAGATAGAGGTTTGCAGCGAGGAGACGATTCCCATTCACATGGCTGCAACTTGCCTGCACTATGGCCAAGAGGCTTTCGAGGGCTTGAAGGCTTATCGTTGTCCCGATGGAAAGGTGCGCGTTTTCCGTAGTGATGAGAATGCAGCCCGTCTGCAAAGCACTTGCCGCGGCATCCTGATGCCCGAGCTTTCCACGGAGAAGTTCAACGAAATGGTGGACAAAGTGGTACGCCTGAACGAGCGATTCATCCCGCCTTACGAGAGCGGAGCAACACTTTATATCCGTCCTCTCCTGATTGGCACAAGCGCTCAGGTTGGCGTTCATCCTGCCAACGAGTACCTTTTCCTCATCTTCGTAACACCAGTTGGGCCGTACTTCAAAGGCGGCTTTGCAACGAATCCTTACGTTATCATTCGCGAGTACGACCGCTCTGCTCCTCTTGGAACAGGCATTTATAAGGTTGGCGGCAACTATGCAGCGAGCCTCAGAGCCAACAAGATGGCCCACGATCTTGGCTATAGTTGCGAGTTCTATCTCGATGCGAAGGAAAAGAAATATATGGACGAATGCGGCGCTGCCAACTTCTTCGGCATCAAGAACAACACCTACGTTACTCCGAAGAGCAGTAGCATCCTGCCCAGCATCACCAATAAGAGCTTGATGCAATTGGCAATGGACCTCGGAATGAAGGTCGAGCGTCGTCAGATTCCCGAAGAAGAGCTTGCCACTTTCGAGGAAGCAGGAGCTTGCGGAACAGCCGCTGTTATCAGCCCAATCGAGCGCATCGATGACCTCGATACCAAGCAGAGTTTCATCATTTCGAAGGACGGCCAACCTGGTCCCGTTTGCCGCAAGCTTTATGAGAAGCTTCGCAACATCCAGTACGGCATCGAGCCTGACGAACACGGCTGGACAAGAGTGGTGATTGAGTAACTTAACCGAAGTTTCGGAATTTAAAAAGGAAGTTAAAATGGTAGTTATGCGCTTTGCGCAGGAAGTTAAGCACTTTGTGCTGGACAATACCTTAAGGCCCTGAACTATCGTCCACGAGCGCAAGCGAGTTTACTTCCTCTTTTACTTCCAGCCAGCTCTGCTGGCGTAACTTCCTCTTATAACTCCATAGGAAATAAAGTAAGCGCTGCTTGGAAACGAATCCCTGCAGCGCTCTTTCTTTGCCTGTATTTCGGAGTTGGGTTAGTCCCAGCCTCTTACCATTTTGATGGCGGTGATGGCGCACTCGTCGCCTTTGTTGCCAAGCATACCGCCGCATCGTTCCTGAGCCTGTTCCAAAGTGTTGCAGGTCAGCAGTCCGTAGATGACGGGAATCTTGCCTTCTTTGTTCAGGTCGGCAAGGCCTTGGGTTGTTCCTTGACAGATATAATCGAAATGAGGCGTGTCGCCTTTGATGACGCAACCTATTGCGATGACGGCATCTACGAGGCCTGAGTTGACGAGGCGCGAAGCACCATAAATCAACTCAAAGCTTCCGGGAACCAGTTTAACCTTGATGTCCTCTTCGCGAACACCATGCTTGATGAGCGTTTGACAAGCACCTTCCAGCAAAGCACCAGTAATCTTGTCGTTCCACTCACTTACGACGATACCAACTCTCATGCCTGTTGCATCGGGCACAGAGTTGATGTCGTATTCGGAAAGGTTATGAAGAAACGAAGCCATTACTGGGCAGCTTCGATGTACTTATCAATCTCGTAGAAGAGACTGCTCTGCTGATATTTGTCCTTAATCTGCTTGTAGCAGTCGAGAGCCTTGTCCTTCTGACCGAGAGCCTCGAAAATCTGACCGGCTTGCAGCAGACAAGTGGGGCTGATGGTATTGTTGTCAGCTTCCTTCGCAGCTTTCAGAAGCAGTTCAGCAGCCTTCTCGTTCTCGCCGAGTTCAGCATAGCAATTGCCCTTCAGAGCGAGGGCAGCGGGGCTGATCATAGCGTCGCCACAGCCGTCGAACTTGTTAAGCATATCGATAGCTTCCTGATACTTCTCAGTAGCAGCATAGCACTTAGCGGCATAGAGGCAAGCCAGGTTGCCAGCCTTCGTGTTCTTGTACTCGTCAGCAACAGAGAGGAAACCCATGTTCTCGCCGTCACCGTTCAGAGCCTTCTCGTAGTTGCCGTCCAGGAAAGCTTGCTGTGCGGGGAAGATGCTTTCTTGAGCGTGGAGGTTGCGAGGAGTGATGTAGAACTGATGCACCAGGAGTGCGATGATGATAATGGCCAGCAGACCGCCACCTCCATAGAGGATAGCTTTCTTGTTTCTTTCGAAGAATGATCTCGAAGCGGCAAGAGTTTCGTCGAACTCATTTACCTGCTTTTTGTTTCTTTTCTTAGACATAATGATATTTTTTATTTGATTATTTTCGAATTACTATTTTGAAATTGCGTGCAAAGATACGACTATTTATTCAAATAACAAAATTAAGTCCTCTAAAATTTTCGTTTATCATTTTATTTTACAAATAAACCCCCGCCAGAATGAACAAGAAGTACCTGTAAATTCAGCCCTCATCCCTCAACTATTATCTATTATCTCGAACATCAGCCCTCATCCCTCATCCCTCATCCCTCATCCCTCAGCCCTCATACATCAGCCCTCATACATCATCCCTCGGCATAGCCAATGCGAGCATCGCTCTTCTCTCTCTTGAAATGGCTTGCTTAATTTGCTTAAATGCTTAAAATAATTGACAGTTAAAATTCTTAGAATTTTAATTTCGCGTTTTAAGGCACTTCTAAGCGCGTTTCTCGGCTCAGGGGTATAAATATATCACCCAAGGGGAGAAAATCGATTCTGGGGCGAAATAGAGGGGTTTTAGAGGGTGTCTGTTCATTCCGCCACTCTCGCGCAACTCTCGGCGCAGTTTTTTTGCATTTTCTTTGGCAGGAATGAGGATGCTATAATAACATCTTAGGTCGTTTTCTGTTTATGCTCGCAAAGCTACGAAAAAGCGAGCGAAATACCAAAGAAAAGCTTGTTTTTCTTTTTATTTCCGAGCGAAGAGTAGCTCGACGAAGTCAAGCTACGAAAAAGCGAGCGGATTTCCAAATTTATTTGAGTATTTTCGAGTGAGCAAGGCAGCAAAAATCACCCACTTCCACACTGCATATTTTATGCATAAATATGATATTGTTGAGAGACAGGCGGTTAGGCAGAGTGGGTATCACGAGTGTCATTATGTAGCAGGGGAAAAGTGAATTGTATAAACGATTGCGCAAAATATGCCCGCAATGGCAAAACAAGCAGCAAGCCTGAGAATTAAAGCAATGAGAACGAGTTTCATATAAATTAATTACAGTTAGGTCGTTTTCTGTTTCCGGGGGTAAAGTTACGAATAAGTGAGGGAAATACCAAAATTGTTGAGCATTTCCGAACTGACGGAGCAGCGAGAGCCATCAAACTTGTTTGTTTGGCCGAGTCGTGACGGAAGTCGACGAAGTCAATGGGAGAAACTTCGAGATTTATCTCAAAGTTACGAAAATCTATCACAAAATCACAAAAATCACAGCGGTTTTTGAGAGAAAGGCGAAATCCTATCTACTTATTATATTAATAGTATTATGTAATTGTTGATTATATAATATAAGCGAAACCGCTTTTGTCTTTTTTTTGCTTGTGACAACTGTGATTTTGTGACAGCTACAAATCAATGCCATATTCACGACAAATCCACTCCGCTGCTCTTGGAGGAAGTATCTTCTTTCTGGGACTGACTCCCAACTCCGCCATTTTCTCCTTGTTTCTGCTCAACCAACGCTGAAATGTGCGATAATTAACGCCTGCCGCGTCTGCCAATTCAAATTTGTAATATGATTTCATAGTTTCT
>JAFYYO010000164.1 GCA_017557475.1 Bacteroidaceae bacterium | reverse complement strand
GCCTTCCTTGAGCAGCCCAACCTCCACTGTTACTGAACTCCTGAAGTCGAAGCTCATTTGCCCAGACCTCAATGCTCTTCGTCTTTCCGCTATTGTTGCGAATACCAATCATGATGGTCTTCACCTCGCCCAAGGTTGGGTTACCCATAATTGAGATGCGGTTGTTGGGATGGTCTTCGTCGTAGGTTGAGAAGAGTCGGCTCATGGAAGCTACGCCAATACTTGCCTGAGCATTTCGCTGCTTCTTAAGCGAAGTGAAGATGTCGAAGTTGATATCGACCATATTCTCCGAAGGCCATACTGCCAGACAACCAGCTGCGCTATAGGTGTCATAGTTGCCAGGAGCGGTAATCTTCAGAGGCACTTCGTATTCGTAGTAGTTGCTCTTGTAATCGGAACCAAGACGGATGAATACGCTACAATCTCCGTCGGTAGTTTCCGTGATGTTTTCGGCCAAAGCATTTGCGTGAACATACATCTGCAAATGTTTGTATTGACGCATGTCGTAATTACAATTCTTATAGACAGCCTTTGCCTCGCTTCCGCCCAGATTGCGTGCCACCATACACATGGCCTGCTCGTTGGCTTCTACAAGTTGCGACTGCGATGGGTCGGTAATACGCGTGATACCTGGAGGCAGGACGTAGTTGACGGGCTGCTTGTCGTTGTTTTCCTCGATGCAGACAGTACTAACCTCTAGAGTTCCGCTTCCAGTAGAAGGTGTGTTCCCATTATAAAGAGGTTGCTGATAGGTACGCCAGTCGCCCTGTACGAGGTCGAGAGTGGCAAATCGGAGAATTGTCTCTTCTTCGAACCCAGTCATGAAGATACGCATGAAACGAATGCTTGTGAAGTCACGAATGTTTCCTTCCTTACTCTCATATTCCGTCAAGGGGACTCGGAAAAGATACCAGGTACACTCTTCCGTATTACCGTTACGAAGCTTCACGCTTGCCGTTCGCTTGTCGGCAATATGATTGCGACCAACCACCATATCCTCTGGACGAATACTTACTCGGTACTGATAGTACTTCTCGTATTCATTCAGGGTATAGTCCTGATTGATGTCTTCTATATCGGGAGTTACCTTCCAAGCCGTTTCGTAGCTCTCAGGCCTTGTGTCCGAGTCGGCACTATTGCCTTGAGGCATGTTGATTCGCTTGTAACGGTTCAGGATAGAGGTTTGCAGTTGGTCGAAGTCACTTCCACGATAATAGTGGTAGTTATCGTTGGCTGGGTCGTTGTAGATGCTGTCGAAGACTGCCGAAGAGACCTTTCCCTGCATTTGTTGGATGTAGTCGGCATAAAGACCGAACTCGCGCTCTTCAGCATCATTGAGACCATTGAGACCGACATCCTGCTTGGCTCGTGCTCCTGCTTCATTATTGAAAGCGTAGGTCACACTACTGCTATTCGGAATGCGTCCCCAATAGCCTTCGGTATAGTACTGCGGATTGCCGTCGACAGGCATTCCACTCTCGAAGTACTTCTTGCCATCTTTAAGAATATCTTCTGACACCTCACCCAAGTTGAAGTAAAGGTCGCCTCCGTGATTGCCTG
>JAFYYO010000163.1 GCA_017557475.1 Bacteroidaceae bacterium | reverse complement strand
TTTTCTTTGCCTGACGCTTCGTCTCAGCTATGAAGTTATCGACGTTCCCAAGAGACGAGAGGCCGTGGCTGTAAGGCTCTGCAAGGAACTCCACGCATCCTGTCGCAGCCAGTCTGCCGAGCAAGTCGAGCATTTCGGGAGCATATTGTTCGATGAGTTCGAGCGAAACGCCACTAATGCTGAACGCCACCTTGAAAGCCTTCCCGTTTTCGGCAATCATGTCGAGCAAGGTTTGCAGAGCAGGCTTGTAGCTCTTTTCGAAGATTTCGTTGATGACGCGTTCGTTCTCGTAATCGTCATAGTAATAGTGGTCGGTACCAATGTCGAAGAAACGATAGCGCTTGAGATGTATCGGTTGGTGTATCTCGAAGTATAAGCAAATAGTTTTCATCGTCGTTTGTCTTTATATTATATATAATGTATTACTTGATATTCTTCACTGCATTTAGGTATTCTCCGTTGTCGAACCAGCCGCGGCCCGTAAGTTGATTGTAGCACTCACGGATGCGCAGGCCGACCTTCTCCCAAGTGATTTGGTCAACCTCTTTCATGCCTTCTTCTGCCAGATAGTCGTGCAGAGCGTCGTACTGACAGATGCTGTAAATCGCATCCGCCATCGCGTCGATGTCCCAATAATCTACCTTGATGACGTTACGGAGAATCTCGCCACAACCGCTCTGTTTCGAGATGATTGAGGGACAACCACATTGCATGGCTTCGAGTGGAGCAATACCGAACGGCTCGCTCACAGATGGCATGACGAAGACATCGCTGTTCTTGTAGCACTCATAGACTTGCTTGCCGCGTTGGAAGCCCGGGAAGTGGCAGCGGTCGGCAATTCCGTAGCTCGCAGCCAGCTCAATCATCGCATTCATCATGTCGCCACTTCCAGCGAAGCAGAAACGGATGTTGCGACTACGCTCCAGCACTCTCTTTGCGGCTTCGAGGAAGTACTCGGGGCCTTTCTGCATCGTGATTCTGCCGAGGTAAGTCACCACCTTCTCGCCCTTCTTCTTGTTGGGGACGATGTTGCGGATTTCCTCGTCGAGCGGATAGACTGCATTATGCATCGCCACGCACTTGCGAGGGTCTTGATGATACTGATTGATGACAGTCTGACGGGTAAGTTCGCTCACGCACATAATGCAGTCGGCGTGGTCCATTCCGTTCTTCTCGATGCTGTAAACGGTAGGATTCACCTTGCCTCTCGAGCGGTCGAAATCCGTTGCGTGAACGTGAATGCAGAGAGGCTTTCCGCTCACCATCTTGGCATGAACGCCAGCAGGGTAGGTGAGCCAGTCGTGTGCGTGAATGAGGTCGAACTGCTCGCTTCTTGCAAGCACGCCTGCAATGATGGAGAAGTTGTTGATTTCCTCGTGCAGATTGCCTGGATAGCCTCCTGCGAAGCCTATGCAACCCATATCGTCGAGCCCTTGCAGATAGTTGAAGTCAGCATACAGATGGTCGCGGAAACGATAGTAATCCTCTGCCGTATGGCCTACGAAGCGGTCCTTGATGTTGTCGTACCACACATCTCGCCAAACGACGGGCACTTGGCTCATGTTCACAATCTTGAGGAACTTCTCCTCTTTTCCTGTAGGCTTGGGCATGCAGAAGGTCGTATCGACGTCTCCTTGCAGGCTCAGTCCCTTGGTTATGCCGTAGGAAGCCACGGCCAAACCGCCGTATATCTTGGGAGGAAACTCCCAGCCGAACATTAGAACTTTCATATATCTCTAAGTTTTTTAGTTTTTGAGTCTTTAAGTTTTAAGTTTTGGGTCAAACTCACAAACTCAAGAACTCATGAACTTATAAACTCATTCTTATTCTTCATTATACTTATCCAGCAGTTTCACGATTCGCATGATGCCCGAAACATTCATGGCGAAGCTGATGGCGCCTCGTCCGTGGAAGGGCGGATTGCCGTCGAACAGCTCTGGAATGGTGCCGATGCAATGGTAGAAGAGTTCCTCTTCGTAGCCCACAAGCAGACGGTCCACATAACTCAGTTTGCTGAATCTGTAAATCTTCAGGCAAGCCTCCATGTAGAATGCTGCGAGCCAGGGCCAAGCCGTACCCTGATGATAGGCGTAGTCGCGCTGAACTTGCGGACCTACATACATCGGGTTGTAGCCGTGACTCTTCGGCGAGAGCGAGCGCATTCCCTTCGGTGTTATGAGTTCCTTCGTGCAATAGTCGAGCACGCTCTTCTGCTGCACTCTGTCGAGCGGAGAGTAGTCGAGCGCCACGGCAAAGACCATATTCGGACGCACGTCGTAGTCGCGATAACCGTCTACACAATAGTCGCAAAGGTAGCCGTACTCGTTGTAGAACATCGGAGCGAAGTTCTTCTCGCAAAGCTTGGCCGCAGCCTCCAGTTGCTTGATGAACTTCTTGTCCTTCACAATGCGGCAGACTTCTGCGCTGAACATGAGGGCGTTGTACCACAAAGCGTTGATTTCCACGATGAAGCCTGTCCTCGGAACGATTGGCCTGCCGCCTGCAGTACTGTTCATCCAAGTGACTGCTTTGTCTCTGCCTTCGCAACTTACGAGTCCGTTCTTCTCAACATGGAAGTTCGGATGACCGCCTGCCCTGAGCCATTCCATAATGTCCCAAAGCAAGTGGCCGTACTTCTCGATGCACTTCTCCATGCTGACGAAGTTTGCGTATTGCTGGATGCACCAAACTGCCCAAAGCAAGACATCGGGATGTTCCATCTCTGTCACGCTGACGGATAGTTTCTTCTGCTCTGGGTTCTCGATGAACTCGCGAATCGCCTTCTCCGCAGTCTTCATTACCGCCTCGAACTTCTCCACCTCGTTGTTGGGGAGCGTGAGGCCTGGCAGCGAGACGAACATGTCCCTTGCCCTGCACTTGAACCACGGATAGCCTGCCAGCACATAGTCCTCGTGTTCGCGATGGACGATGAACTGATGGGCGCTGTTCACGAGTGTATTATAGAAGTTGTCGCGCGGCGTGCGTATCTTCACCTCAAAGTCCGCCAACTCGGCAAGCGTATCGGTGTTGATTTCCTCTAAACCAGCCGCAAAGACCACGCTCTCGCCTTTCTTGATGTTGAACTCGAAGTAGCCCGGCACATAGAGGTCCTCGTTGCTTGCATAGCCGCGTTCCTGCTCCTTCGGATACTCAAGCCCGCGATACCAGTCGGGACGGAACACGAACTCGTTCTCCTTGTTGATCTGCATGAAGAGCGTCGGATAACCCCGATACATGCAGGTTGAAATGCCGTTCTGCACCACATTATAGTTACGGTTCACGCCTGCGTTCTCGTGCGTGAACTCGCGTACACTACGGAAAGCCAGGAAGGGCTGAAGGCGGAGCGTCGTCTCGGAATGCGCATCCACAAGCGTGTAGCGGATGATGA
The DNA here is from genome assembly GCA_017557475.1 of Bacteroidaceae bacterium. Next base: position 1,181 of record JAFYYO010000163.1, on the reverse strand, counting down.
TGCGGTTCTCGAAGTGCTGGAACATCATCTCCCTCTTCAGGATGACGCCGCCCACGCGATAGATGGTTGTGGGCACTTGCAGCGAGTCGAACTCACGGATGTACTTGTGGCCGCGAGGACTGAAGTTGTCGCCGTTGTATTTGTGGAGACCAAGGTTGAACTCAGCTCCGTGCTGAATGACGGTTGCGTCGAGGCTCGAGAGCAGCACATGGTTCTCGTCGTCCAGCTCAGGCACAGGCACAACCAGCAGCCCGTGGTATTTGCGCGTATTGCAATCCACCAGCGTCGTGCAGCTGTAGGCACCCGAGCGGTTCGAGCGCAGCACCTCTTTCGGCAGCGACTCCCGCAGGTTCGTCATCAGCGTCTTATCGAAACGTAAATAACTCATGAAATAGTTTAGAGTTTATGGTTTAAAGTTTATAGTTTGGGGTAAAATTACAAAAAAAGCGGCATACATTAAAGCATTTGCCTCATATTTTCCACAGGAAAAGACAAATTAATCGGCAAAAGATGTTGTTTAACACAAAAAGGCTCCCTTGAACAAAGAAAGAAAGGAGGAAAAGAAGAGTTTGCAAAGGGAAAACAAAAAGAAAACTTCGAAGCTTTAGTTGACTTGTGGTCAAGCTTGCTTCGGAGCCTGTATCTTCAGGTTCTATACCTGGGCTTGATTATTGCACTGCCAGGCTGCGATTCGCCACTGTTCATAACGTATTTCTGGCCTGAGCGGGATTCCATCTGAGTATCGTAATAGAAGGTCAGAGTTGTGTTGTCCGAATTATAAACTGCATAAGCCTCCTGAGCTTTCATTGTTTGCAAGCCTGCTACCAATAATAGCAAGCCTGCGAAGAGGTATTTCTGCTTCATAGAATATATAATGTCTAAAAGGTTAATGATTATCGCCACATAGTTAGTGGTTTTTCTTTTACACACAGAGAAATAGGCAAATTATTTTGTTTTGTCCCTCAAAATGACAGGGATAGAAGGTGCTTTTGGCATAGTATCCCGATAGTCCCCCCGTGGATGTACTCCAGTACAAACGTGGAGGTACTCGAGTACCTACGTGTTAGGACTGCAGTACTGGCGTGCAAGGACTGGCAACGAGGCAGGGGTAATTGGGAGAAACTCCCCTCCCTTTTGAGGGGAGGGGCAGGGGTGGGGTAAGAGACAAGCCGCCCTAATCA
>JAFYYO010000162.1 GCA_017557475.1 Bacteroidaceae bacterium | reverse complement strand
GTGCTCATATCGAGTGCAAAGATACGAGTTATAATTCAAAAATCAAAATAAGTAAATTCAAAATTAAAAGCAGCATGAAAGAATTAAAAAAACAAAAAAGATTAGGGAATAGGGATTAGAGATTAGAGATTTTTCGTACTTTTGCAGCGGAAATGGTACGTAAGGCGATTATATTTAGCTTGTTGGTGCTCCTGAGTGGGTTTGTTTATGCTCAGCAGGAGGACGACGAACTGTTGCCGCAAGAGCCTGTCCATTACAAGCTCAAGTTGCAGAGGTTCCGCTATGTGAAGCCACTCATCGAGGATGGCGACACAGTTTGGTGCTACCTCTTGCCTGAGTTGTGGGTCTATCCGCCACTCAAGTTCAAGAGCGAAAAGCAGCGAAAAGCCTACAATCGCCTCGTTTATAATGTGAAGAAGGTGTTGCCCATCGCTCAACAAGTAAACGGACTCATTGCCGAGACTGCTGAGACGCTGGAAATGTTGCCCACCAAGAAGGAGAAGAGCGCCCACATCAGTGCGGTGGAAAAAGACATCAAGGCTCAGTACACGCCGCAGATGAAGAAGCTCACCTACTCGCAAGGCAAACTCCTCATCAAGCTTGTGGACCGCGAGTGCAATCAGTCTTCCTACGAAATCGTGCAGGCTTTTCTCGGACCGGCTCGAGCCGCGTTCTATCAGGTCTTTGCCTGGACCTTCCGAGCAAGCCTGAAGAAAGAGTACCATCCTGAGGAAGAGGACAAACTCATCGAACGCGTTGTCCGTCAGGTAGAAACAGGTCAGATATAAACTAAGCACGCCTAGTCTCTAAACTAGACGTGCCTAATTGCCAAACATAACGTGTTATGATTGCAAACATAACACGTTATGTTTGCGTTTTTAACGTGTTATGTTTGGCATCGTAACTGGGGTTGTTTTCAATCTACTTGTTGAGCGTCCACGAGAAGCCGTCTTTTGTGTCCTTCACCTCGAAGCCAAGAGCGGCAAGGTCGTCACGAATCTTATCGCTCAAAACCCAGTTCTTCTCGGCTTTAGCTGCTTGTCTTTGCTCCAGAAGCATGTTCACGACGGCTCCGAAAGCCTCTTCGCGAGCCTTGTTGCTAACGCCTGTGTCCTGACGAAGACCAAGAATCTCGGTTGTGAAAGTCTCCATAAGTTGGAGCAGAGCCTGTGCCACTTCGGCTGTGATGCTGGCCTTCTTGTCCGTGAGAGTATTGATAACTCGACAAGCGTCGAACAGGTGGCTGATGACGATAGGTGAGTTCAGGTCGTCGTTCATCGCGTCGTAGAGCTTCGTGCGAAGTTCGTCGACGTACTTCATCTCGACCTGAGGCTGACCCTTCACCTTTTGTCCTTCCTGGAGGCGACGCAGGTTCTTCAGTCCGTCCATCAGTCGAGCCAATCCCTTCTCCGCAGCCTGCAGAGCTTCGTTGCCGAAGTCAACCGTGCTGCGATAGTGGGCTTGCAGGATGAAGAAGCGAATCGTCATGGGCGTGTAGGCCTGCTGGAGCAACGGATGATTACCGCTGAAGAACTCAGGCAAGGTGATGAAGTTGTTGTACGACTTGCCCATCTTCTTGCCGTCAATCGTAATCATGTTGTTGTGCATCCAGTAGTGGACCATCTGGTCGCCCTGACTCGCAACGGCCTGAGCAATCTCGCACTCATGATGCGGGAAGATGAGGTCCATTCCTCCGCCGTGGATGTCGAAGTGGTCACCCAAGTACTTTCGACCCATAGCCGTGCATTCGCAGTGCCATCCGGGGAATCCATCGCTCCAAGGCGACGGCCAGCGCATGATGTGTTCGGGTTGTGCGGCTTTCCACAAGGCGAAGTCCGCCTGGTTCTTCTTCTCGCCGACTCCGGCCAGGTCGCGGCTCGCATCCTTGATGTTCTCGAGGTCTCGGCCTGAGAGAATGCCCCAACGATGGTCCTTGTTGTACTTCTCGATGTCGAAGTAAATGCTTCCATGGCTCTCGTAAGCATAGCCGTTGTCGAGAATCTGCTGAACCAGAGCCTGCTGCTCGATGATGTGACCAGTTGCATGAGGCTCGATGCTTGGTGGCAAACAACCTAATGCGTCCATCGCCTCGTGGAAGCGATTCGTATAATATTGCGCCACTTCCATGGGCTCGAGCTGTTCCAGGCGAGCCTTCTTGGCAATCTTGTCCTCACCCTCATCTGCATCGTGCTCAAGATGACCTACGTCCGTGATGTTCCGCACATAACGCACCTTGTAGCCAATATGCTGGAGATAACGGAAAAGCAGGTCAAACGTAATGGCAGGACGAGCGTGTCCGAGGTGCGCATCACCATAGACTGTGGGGCCGCAGACATACATTCCGACTTTTCCAGGATTGAGCGGTTTGAAGCGTTCCTTCTGCCTGCTCAGGGTATTATAGATAAGCAAGGGCTGTTCCATAAATGTTCAATCTTCAATGTTTAATTTTCGATGGACTCTCCGTACTCCAGTTCGCCGTCCACAACCCAGCGGAGATCTTCGGGGTCGAAGTCGCCCATCTTGTCCTTCTTGGCTTGCTTGGCAACATACTTTGCCACTTCCTCTACGTCGATATCAATATCCTCGTCGCCACTGTGCTTGTCGAGCAAATCGACATAATACTCGCCGATGACGTCGATGAAATAGTAGAGGTCGTCCTCCGTGAACTTGTCCTTGACTTCCTGTGGCAGGTAGTTCTGGATATATTCGACCGTCAAGCGATCGTCCTCAGCATCATTGAGGAGGTCTTCTTCAAAGGTAGCCATAGTAATTAGGGATTAGAGATTAGGGAATAGAGAATAGAGTTTGAATGTTACAGCATGGCCTTGATCTTCTCTTCGAGGACTGGTCGGGGAACAAGACCTACGCTGCGGTCCACTTCCTTGCCGTCCTTGATGAAGACAACGGTAGGGATGTTGCGCACACCAAAGCGCATGGGCAGGTCTTCGTCCTCTTCCACATCGCACTTTCCGATGATGGCCAGACCGTCGTAGTCCTTTGCGAGTTCTTCAATGACGGGAGCAAGGCGCTTACAAGGGCCGCACCATGTTGCCCAGAAATCCAATACGAGAGGCTTGCCTGTTGCTACCAGAGCCTCGAAATTGCCAGTGTTAATTACTTGTGCCATAATTATAAAGTTTAAGAGTTAAAGTGTTCAAAAGTTCAAGAATTAATGCTGTATGTCAATGCTTCGCTGTTCTCGATGTCGTCAAGGAAATGCCGTTTAACCTTGATATGGTGTGTGCGGGAAGTCATGTGAAGTTGGTTGTGAGGATTGGTGGCATCGATGAAGACTAGTTGCAGAGCCGTGTTGCCAGGGTTCTCTTCTGCGTAGGATGTCAGCATCTCCACGTCGTCATTACTCAGAAGCCCAGTGTTTACGTTGACTGTGACACGCTCTATTACCTTGTCACTAATGTCTGCAAGCCAGTCGATGTGACCGACTCGAAGTTCATACTCATTTTCCTTGAAGCGATGCTTCTCCACACTGCCGCTGATAAGCACAGAGCGGTCCACGCTCAAGTAACTTCCCCACTTCACCCAATTGTCGCCAAACAAAGCAATCTCACCAGTTCCGCTGAAGTCTTCGATAGTGGCAACGCCAAAAGGCTTGCCGTTCTTTGTCGTACCGGAACGAACTTCCGTCACAATGCCACCAAGGCGAACACTCTGCCCTGCAAAGTTGGCGAGATTCTCCATCTGGTTCATCTTCAGGTTGCAGACATATTCTAGGATGACAGAATACTCGTCGAGAGGGTGAGCCGAAAGATAGATGCCCACCAGCGAACGCTCTTTGTTCAGGCGTTCAAGTACGCTCCACTCTTCAGCTTCGGGTACTGCGGGCTTGTTAAGTTCTATGCTATCCATGCCGAAGAGTGAGAACTGTGATTCCATCTGTGCTTGCTGGAACTGCGAGCCATAACGCATGAGTTGGTCAAGGAAAACGTCGCCCTTCATGTTTGAGGCAACGAACTGCTCACGATGGATGTCGCCTGCGATGGTGTCGAAAGCACCGCTCAGGGCAAGACACTCCATTCCGTTGCGTTTGATGGCTGACAGGTTGACGCGTTCCGCAAAGTCGAAGATGTCCTTGAAAGGTCCGTTCTTCTCCCTCTCGTCTACTATGACTTGCACTGCTGCCTCGCCAAGACCCTTGATGGCAGTCAGTCCGTAGCGTATCTGCTGACGGTCGTTGACACCGAAGTCGCGGTGTGATTCGTTCACGTCGGGGCCTAGCACCTCAATCTTCATGGCGTGACACTCCTCAAGCAACTTGGTCACTTCCTTCACGTCATCCTTTCCTCGAGTCAGCAAGGCAGCCATGAACTCGGCAGGATAGTGGGCTTTCATGTATGCGGTCTGGTATGCGACCCATGAGTAGCAAGCGGCATGCGACTTGTTGAAAGCGTACTCCGCAAACTTCTCCCATTCTCCCCAAATCTTCTCGAGCGTTTTCTTGTCGTGTCCATTCTGGATGCCGCCATTGATGAACTTGGGCCTCATCTGTGTGATGACATTCTTCATCTTCTTGCCCATCGCCTTTCGCAAGGTGTCGCTTTCGCCTCGGGTGAAGCCGGCAAGCTTACGAGCAAGGAGCATAACCTGCTCCTGATAGACGGTAATGCCATACGTGTCGCGAAGATATTCTTCGCAAGCATCGAGGTCGTATGTGATGTCCTCTTGTCCGTTCTTGCGCTTGATGAACTGCGGAATCTTTGCCATAGGCCCAGGTCGGTAGAGAGCATTCATGGCGATGAGGTCCTCGAAGACTGTCGGGTGCAGTTCCTTCAGGTACTTTCTCATACCTGGAGACTCAAACTGGAAGGTGCCGACAGTGCGGCCTTCCTGATAGAGCTTGTAGGTAAGTGGGTCGTCGATGGGTATGTTCTCAAGGTCGATGTCTATGCCGTGTGCCTCCTTGACGATGCGACAAGCTTCTTTGAGTTGCGATAGCGTCTTCAAGCCAAGGAAGTCCATCTTGATGAGGCCGGTACTCTCGATGACATGTCCATCGTATTGAGTGACTGCTGTCTTGCGGTCGGGGAAGTCTGGGTCGTCTGCTGTCGAGACGGGAACGTGGTCGCTTATGGGGTCGCGACAGATGATGAAGCCGCAAGCATGGATACCAGTGTTGCGTACAGTTCCCTCGAGTTTGAGGGCATACTTGATGGTGTCGGCTTCTTTCTTGTCTTTTGAGAAGCGAGCGGCCTTCAGTTCGGGTGTGAACTCAATGTAGTTCTCGAGGGTATCTTCTCTCTTCTTGCCGTCTGGCAAGTCTGGCAGCATGTCGGGCATTGCCTTGCACCAAGCATTGACCACAGATAGGGGCACTTTCTCTACTCGTCCTACGTCCTTAATACTGCCTTTTGCCTTCATGGCGCCATAGGTGATGATGTGTGAACAGTTCTCCTTGCCGTACTTGTCCATCACCCATTGCAGCACTTTGCCTCTGCCGTCATCGTCGAAGTCGGTGTCGATATCGGGCAGGGAGATGCGGTCTGGGTTGAGGAAACGCTCGAACAGAAGGTCGTACTTAAGTGGGTCGAGACGAGTGATGCCTAAGCAATAAGCAACTACTGAGCCGGCAGCCGAGCCTCGTCCAGGCCCTACCCAGACGCCCAGCTCGTTCCTTGCGCTGTTGATAAAGTCTTGCACAATGAGGAAATATCCCGGGAAGCCCATCGTCTTCATGATGTGCAATTCATAGCGGATTCTGTCATCCAGTTCCTTAGAGAGTGGGGTGGGGTAAAGGCGTTCGGCGCCTTCGTAAGCGAGTTTGGCAAGATAGTCTGCCTCGAACTTAATGCGATAGAGTTTGTCGATGCCGCCAAGTTTCTCAATCTTCTTCTCTCCTTCTTCACGAGGCAAGGGGTTTTCTCCGTTCTCGTCGCTCGTGAATTCCTTGAAGAGGTCTTCCTCTGTGAACTTCTGTCTCCAGAGTTCTTCCGTCCCGAAGTCGTCCGGGATGGGGAAGAAGGGCATGATGGGGTTTGATTCGAGGTCGTATATCTCGACTTTGTCAAGTATTTCGCAAGTGTTGGCAAGTGCTTCGGGGATGTCTCCGAAGATGGCGTTCATCTCGGCACGGGTCTTGAACCATTCCTGCTTGCTGTAGCGCATGCGGTTGGGGTCATCGAGGTCTTTGCCTGTTGAGAGGCAGAGCAGGAGGTCGTGTGCTTCGGCATCGTCTTCGTCCAGGAAGTGCGAGTCGTTCGAGCAGACGAGTTTCACGCCATGCTTCTTTGCTAGTTCGATGAGCACGGGATTGACCTGCTTCTGTATTTCGAAGAACTCTCGGTTGGCAATCTGCATTGGGTTTGTCACTTCATGACGTTGCAGTTCGATGTAGTAGTCGTCGCCCCAGATGCTCTTGAACCACTTGATGCTTTCCTCTGCGCCTTTGATGTCGCCGTTCTGAATCTTTTTGGGGACTTCGCCACCAATGCATGCAGAGCAGATGATGAGTCCTTCGTGATAGGTTTCGAGGTCTTTATGGTCGGTACGAGGTGTCCTGTAGATGCCGTCTACCCATGCGCGTGAAACAAGTTTAATAAGGTTGTGGTAGCCGGTCTGGTTCTTTGCAAGCACAATGAGGTGCCAGCCCGACTGGTTCTCCTTGCCTTCTTTGATGCTCTTGTCTCCGCCTCGAGCTACATACATCTCGCAGCCGAAGATGGGTTTGAATGGTTCTTCTTCCTTCTCTTTTCTTGCTTTGTTTATTTTCTTACAGTAATCGTACAGCTCTTTGACGCCAAACATATTGCCGTGATCGGTAAGTGCCATACCGCGCATACCGTCGCCGATGGCTTTGTCCACCATGCCTTTGATGGAAGCCTGTCCGTCGAGCAGGGAGTATTGTGAGTGGACGTGTAAGTGTACGAAGTCAGTCATGTCAGTCTTTTGTTATGTAGAGAATGCGAAGTTAGTGTTTTTTTTTGTATCGGACAAGAGAATGACATCTTTTTTCTTCCGTATTGAAGAAAAACGTCTCATTTGCCCTTGCAGGTTCAGAAAAAAGTGTTAACTTTGAGCCGCACAATACCAAAAAGGCATGGGAAAAAGGCTTAGAAAACTCAAGAAAATACGTCTTCATCACGAAGGAAAGAAGACTCTTCTGTGGAGCGCCATTGTGTTGGTGGTGCTCAACTTTATCATACTGCATACCTTCGAATCGCGTCTGCCTTTCGATATCTGTATCATAATAAGCGCCACCTTGTATGGCATCCTGCTGAACTTCTTCCAATGTCCCATCCGCACCTTCGAGGGTGAGACGGAAGGACTGGTCCTGGCGCCTGCCGACGGCAAGGTCGTGGTCTTGGAGGAAACGGAGGAGACGGAGTATTTCCACGACAGAAGAGTAATGGTAAGTATTTTCATGAGCCTTTTTAATGTGCATGCCAATTGGATTCCGGTTGACGGAACGATTAAGCATGTTAGTCATTACGACGGCAACTTCCACAAGGCTTGGCTGCCAAAGGCAAGCGACGAGAACGAGCATAGCCTGGTCGTCATCGAGACACCTGATGGTACGGAGATTCTTGCCCGTCAAGTGGCAGGTGCGATGGCTCGTCGCATTGTCACTTATCCCAGCGTTGGCGAGGATTGTTATGTGGACGAGCACCTCGGCTTCATCAAGTTCGGTTCCAGAGTTGACCTGTACCTGCCTCTCGGCACGGAGGTCTGTGTGAAACTCAATCAGAAGACCGTCGGCAATGAAACCATTATAGCAAAACTAAAGACACTCACTCCAGATGATCAAGCGTAATATTCCGAACTCCCTGACTTGCTGCAATCTCATCTGCGGCTGCATAGCTACTGGTTGTGCTTTCTACGGTCAATACCACTATGCGGTGTTGATGATTATCCTGGGAGCCGTGTTTGATTTCTTCGATGGCATGGTGGCAAGAGCCCTTGGTGTGTCTTCTGCCATAGGGAAGGAACTGGATTCGCTGGCCGATGTAGTGACCTTCGGCGTCGCTCCAAGTGCTATTATCTTCTATCTTTTCCACGAGGTGCACTATCCCGAGCTGTTGATGCCGATAAAGAGCGTGCTTCCTTATACGGCTTTCTTGATGGCTGCGTTCTCGGCTTTACGATTGGCAAAGTTCAATCTTGACGAGCGTCAGCACCAGCAGTTCATCGGTCTGCCGACTCCTGCGAATGCCCTCTTCTGGGGAAGTCTCGTGCTGGGAGCGCACGCATTCCTCGTTTCGCTGAAGTTCAATGCCGTCTTCCTTTTCCTCTTCATGCTGTTGTTCTGCATGTTGCTGGTCTGCGAAGTGCCTATGCTGGCGTTGAAGTTCAAGAATTTCAGTTGGACGGACAACAAAGAGAAATACGTCTTCCTGATCGGCTGCCTGCCTCTCTTGCTTCTGGGCACCTCGGCTCTCGCTGCTATTATTGTATGGTATGTAGCGGTTTCGATAGTCTTTCCCAGAATCGTCAAAAAGTGATGAAAAAAAACTAGCCACGCCTAGTTGCCCAACTAGGCACGTCTAGTTTGCGAATTAGGCACGTCTAGTTTGCCAACTAGCCACGCCTAGTTTGGAGACGTGACTGGGAGGTCCTGCAATCCTCTACTTTTTATTGTTCTCCTTGATGAGGCCGTGACGGTAAGCGCGAAGCAGTTGGCGGAGTTCCTTTATCTGTTCCTGCAACTGCCGACCCCTGTCTGTGTCGCGGACACGGATGCGTCGGCCCATCATCTCCACGATTTGTGTGCTGCTCTTGATGTCGGTTCCATTTGCGACAGCCTCAGCTGTACTGGTAAACGGTTCATGCTGAATGAGTTGGAAACCGCGGCTGTGATAGACGAGGGTATAGCCTGCGATGCCTGTCGTGTGATGGTAAGACTTCGAGAAACCGCCGTCGATGACCATCAGCATGCCGTCTGCCTTGATGGGATTCTCACCTTGTGCAGCATGAATAGGAACGTGGCCGTTGATGATGTGGCGCGTCTCGCCTTCCACTCCGAAGTGGTCCAGGATGCGCGTACACACTTCCGGATTCTCGCGAAGCAAGTAGTAAGCGCCTTTCTCTTCGTGATGCGTGGCCGGATCGGCAAGGAAATAACGCTCGAAAGTCGTCATTCTGCTCTTGTCGAAAAGCGGGCTGTCGGGACCGCACCACAGGTACCAGAAGAAGTCGCGGGCTTCGAGGCGCTGCTCTCTGGGCGTGTCATGCTGGAAACAAAGGCGCATCCGTTGCTCGATGTGCTGCATCAGTTCGCGTCCCTCGAAAGCCTTGCCGTCTATCTCGACCTGCCTCAAGCTGCCGTCAGGATTGAGCGGAACGGACGCATGGAAGAGCAGATTGCTGTTGCTCACCAAGAACATCGAGCCGTGACTGAACAGGCAGCGGACGTGTTTCTGCAGTTTCTCGGAGATGCGGAACGAATGATGCAGGCGCTTCATGAGTTCCTCTTCCTCTGGCGAAAGCTTGTAGGGGTCGTTGGGATCGAGGGTTGGGAAGCTGGTGTCGAGCAGTGGATAGTCCTTTCCTTCGAAGTGATAGGTGCCGTTCTGGCTGAGGTCGATGTTCTCCAAGGTGCCCCGTCTGTCGATGTTCCACTCGGGATGCTGGCGGACAAGCTGTCCCTCGAGCTTGAACTGAATGACCGAAATGGCCTTGTGCATCTGGGCTATCAGGCGCAGACGCTTCTCGTCGCCCTTCACCTCAGCGAGATTTCCGATGGGTTGGAACTGCAAGCAGGGGTCGTCGGCATAGGTCTCCATTGCAAACGTGGCGAGTGGCAAAAGATTGATTCCGTAGCCTTCTTCCAGCGTGGCCAAGTTGGCGAAACGCAACGAGAGTCGCAGCACAATGGCGATACAAGCGTCTTGGCCGGCGGCAGCCCCCATCCAAAGGGCGTCGTGATTACCCCATTGCAAGTCGAAGTTCTCGCGTGTCAGCAGGTAATCCATAATGATGTGAGCTCCAGGACCTCGGTCGAAGATATCGCCAAGAATGTGAAGTTGGTCGATGCTCAACTTGTGGATGACATTACAAATTGCGATAATGAAATTGCGAGCCTGCCCAATCTGGACGATTGTCTCAACGATGCGTTGCACGTAGGCGTCCTTATCCTCATCGTTCGGGCTTTCGTGGAGGAGTTCCTCGATGATGTAAGCGAACTGCTTCGGCAGGGCTTTGCGGACCTTGCTGCGTGTGTACTTACTGCTCACGGACTGGCAAACCTGTATGAGCTGCAGGAGTGTGCGGGCATAGTAACCAGAGAGGTCATCGTCCGAACCCTCCTCAATCATCTCCAGACGCTTTTCTGGATAGTAGATGAGGGTGCAGAGGTCGCGCATCTCCTGCTTTGGAAGCGAGTCTTCAAACAGGTCGTAAACCTTTCTCTTAATGTTTCCGCTGGCATTCCTGAGGATGTGCAGGAAGGCTTCATGCTCGCCGTGAATGTCGGCTACAAAGTGCTCGGTGCCTTTCGGAAGACTGAGAATCGCCTCGAGGTTTATGATTTCTGTGCTCGCACTCTCACTGTTGGGAAAGGTCTGGGCGAGGAGTTGGAGCAATCGCATGTCGGTATTGTTAGTCATTTTGCATTATGTTTTGGATGCGAAGGGTAAGGTCGATGAAGTCCTGAACACTGAGTTGTTCGGGTCGCTTCTGCATGATGGGGTCGGCGAGGAGTTCTGTGAAATCTATCGTCACACCTCTTTCAGCCTGAAGTCCCGAGAGAAGTGGCTTGATGTTGTTGCGGAGCGTCTTTCTCCTCTGGTTGAAAGTCGTCTTCACAAGCCTTTTGAAAAGCTTCTCGTCGCAGCCCAGATCGGTCGTCTGATTGCGTGTCAGGCGAATGACAGCGCTGCGAACTTTGGGCGGAGGATTGAATACGCCAGGCTCCACGGTGAAGAGATATTCCACATCATACCAGGCTTGGATGAGGACGCTCACTATTCCGTAAGTCTTGCCTCCAGGTTTCGCCGCCATTCTTTCCGCGACTTCTTTCTGAATCATGCCTGTGCAGCAGGGAATCAACTCCTTGTAGTCAAGCATCTTAAAGAAGATTTGGCTGGAGATGTTGTAGGGATAGTTGCCCGTCAGGACGAAGGGCTTGCCCTCGAAAGTGCGGTCGAGATGCATCTTCAGGAAGTCGTCCTCGATAATGCTGTCCTCCAGTTCGGGCCAAGTTCGCCTGAGGTATTCCACACTTTCATAGTCTATCTCGACGACCTTCACCTGTCTCGACTTCTGAACAAGGTACTGAGTCATGACGCCCATGCCTGGTCCGACTTCCAAGATGGGCAGTTCCGGGCACGCATCAACCGTGTCGGCAATGCGAGAAGCGATGCTCAAATCGGTCAAAAAGTGCTGTCCGAGGAACTTTTTTGGCTTAACTGCTCTCATTCTGCTTAATTCTTTGTACATTTGCACTGCAAAGATAAGAAAAAAAGTTCACTTAAGAAGTGCAAAGGGTAAGAAAGTTTATCAAGATAGGTGTGCCTTTAGCGTTGGCGGTCGGCATACTTTGGTGGATGTATCGTGGCATTCGATGGGAGGAACTTGTGGATGCTCTTTCGCAGAAGATGTCGTGGACTTGGATGCTCCTTAGCCTGCCGTTTGGCGTCTTGGCCCAAGTCTTGCGAGCTATGCGGTGGCGTCAAGTCCTGGCTCCAACTGGGGAACGTCCGAGACTTTCCACTTGCGTGCATGCCATCTTCCTCAGTTATGCCAGCAGTCTTGTCGTGCCAAGAGTGGGCGAGGTGCTGCGATGCGGCATTTTGCGACGCTACGAAGGAACCAACTTCAGCCTGAGTGTCGGCACAGTTGTCACAGAGAGAATCATCGACACGGTGCTCATCCTCCTGCTTTCCGCCTTGACTTTCCTGACGCAAATCCCAGTCTTTTTGCATTTCTTCCAAGAGACAGGCGTCTCGATGAACAGCCTGTTTGGTCAGTTCTCGCTGACGGGTTGGCTCGTGACGGCAGTCTGTGGACTTCTGGCAATAGTATGCATCGTGTTCGTCTCCAAGCGTTTTCGCATCTTTTCGAAGACGAGGTCGGTCGTTTCAGACTTGAAGAATGGTCTGCTTTCCGTTCGAGAAGTGGAGAGTCCGCTGCTTTTCATCGTCTATTCCGTTGGCATTTGGGTGAGCTATTACCTGCATTTCTACCTGACTTTCTTCTGCTTCGACTTTACAGCAGGACTTGGTCCTTTGGCTGCGCTCGTGGCTTTTGTGGTCGGCACTTTTGCCGTACTTGTTCCCACACCTAATGGTGCTGGCTCTTGGCACTTTGCCGTGAAGACGGTTCTGGTGCTTTATGGCGTCGGACAGACTGAGGCTGCACTCTTTGTTCTCATCGTTCATACCATCCAGACCATGCTTGTGGCACTGCTTGGCGTGTGGTCTTCCGTAGCCCTTGCCTTGAGGAAAAACAAGACTGCCTGAGTTGCGTTTCCAAACACGCCACGTTATGATTGCAATCATAACACGTTATGTTGGTCATCATAACACGTTATGTTTGCCATCATAACACGTTATGTTTTTCGACGAAGCAGGGCATAAGAATTCCCCAAGCATTCGTTTTTCTCCTGCAGACGCAAAAATTATGAACTATGAACTATGAATTATGAACTATTTTTCGTACCTTTGCCTGCTGATACTATATAAATAGATAATGTATTAACCAAAATAAGATAAAATTATGAAAGAGTTTTTCAAGTACGTGCTGGCAACCATCGTAGGTATTATCCTGACCAGCATCATTCTCACAGTCATTTGTATCGTCTCCGTAGCGGGTATGGTAGCCAGCGAAGGAGCAACCAGTTCTGTTCCCAAGAACAGCGTCCTGCGCATCAACCTGAATGGCGAAATCGTGGAAAGGGCTGGTGAAGGCTCTCCTCTGGAAATCCTGAATCAGGGAGAAGACCTCACTATCGGACTCGATCAGGCTCTCGACGCCCTCAAGAAGGCCGCTAAGAACGACCGCGTGAAGGGAATCTATCTGGAAGGCGGCTCACTCGCAGCCCTGCCTGCAGACCTGCAGGAACTGCGCCAGGCACTGCTCGACTTCAAGGAAAGCGGCAAGTGGATTGTGGCTTACGGCGACACTTATTCCCGCGCAGCCTACTATTTGTGCTCCGTTGCGGATGAGGTACTCCTCAATCCAAGCGGCATGCTCGACTGGAGTGGAATGGCCTCGCAGCCCATCTTCTATACCGGTCTGATGAAGAAACTCGGCGTGAAGATGCAAGTCTTCAAGGTCGGCACCTATAAGAGCGCTGTGGAACCCTTCATCAACACCGAGATGAGCGATGCCAATCGCGAGCAAGTGAAGAGTTACTTGAGCAGTATCTGGAACGGAATGCTCAAGGATGTTGCAACAAGCAGAAAGCTCGAAGTGGACGTCCTCAATGCCCTCGCCGACACAGCAACCGTGCTTTGCGAAGCTCAGGACTACGTCAACAACAAACTCGCCGACAAGCTCTGCTATCTGAGCGAAGTGAAGGAAGCACTGAAGCAGCGTCTCGAACTCAAGGACGACGATGACCTGAAGTTCACATGCCTCGCAGATGTTGCTGCTGCAGACGACCTCGGAGACAAGGTCGACGATGAGGTGGCCGTCTATTATGCTTATGGTGAAATCGCCGACAAGCAGGGTACGGGCTTCAATCAGGAACACGGTATCACTACAAAAGCAACAATTACCGACCTCCAGAAACTGCGTAAGGACGACGACGTGAAAGCCGTCGTGATTCGCGTCAACAGCCCTGGTGGTTCAGCTTATGCAAGCGAACAGATCTGGCACGAGATTCAACTGCTTCGTGCAGAAAAGCCTGTTGTGGTCAGCATGGGCGGTATGGCAGCCAGCGGAGGCTACTACATCAGCTGCGGAGCCAACAAGATTTATGCTGATCCCATGACCTTGACAGGCAGTATTGGCATCTTTGGCATGATACCAGACGCAAGTGAATTACTCACACAAAAGCTCGGCCTCTCCTTCGACGTAGTGAAGACCAACACGATGAGCGACTTCGGCGCAACAGGTCGTCCCTTCAATGCCGAAGAGTCTGCCAAGATGCAGAACTACATCAACCATGGCTATGACCTCTTCACAGGACGCGTAGCCCTCGGTCGAGGCATGGCTCAGGACAGTGTGAAGGTCATCGGAGAAGGTCGTGTATGGACGGGTGAACAGGCTCTTGAGATAGGTCTTGTGGATAAGTTGGGCAACCTCGACGACGCCATCAAGGCAGCTGCCGAACTGGCGAAGGTAGAGAAGTACACCGTCGGACGCTATCCCGCTCCCGAACCTTGGTACATGAGTCTGCTCAACAATGGTGGCAACGACTACCTCGAGAGTCAGATGCGTGCCGCTCTCGGCGAGTATTATCCTGCCTTTGCCCTCATTCAGCGCATCGGCAAGATGGATCCCATCCAAGCTCGTATGCCGTTCGACCCAAATATTAAATAAGGTATAAAGCAAGACGATGGAAGGTGATATGACACAGATACGCCGCCCCCTGATGCCGCTCAGCTGGCTCTACGGGCTGGGAGTGGACATCAGGAACGCCCTCTTCGACATGGGCGTCCTGCCTTCTGTGTCGTATGACATTCCCATTATCAACGTCGGCAACATCACCGTAGGAGGTACAGGGAAGACGCCAACTGTGGAGTACCTCATTCGACTTCTTGCCGGAAGGTATCGCGTGGCAGTCCTCAGCAGAGGTTATAAAAGGAAGACGAAAGGCTATCTCCTCTCCACGATAGCTTCCACGATGGAGGAAATCGGCGACGAACCCTGGCAGGTGAAGCAGAAATTCCCTGATGTCTATGTCGCTGTGGATGCCAACAGACGGCGGGGCATCGAACGACTCATGACCGATGAGGCAACGAAGGATGTCGAGGTCATACTCCTGGATGATGCCTATCAGCACCGATATGTCAAGGCGGGGCACAATATCCTGCTCGTCGACTATCATCGCATCATCTCCGACGACAAACTGTTGCCGGCAGGACGACTGCGCGAACGACCCTCTGCCACTAATCGCGCCTCGACAATCATCGTGACAAAATGCCCGCAACACATCAATGCGATGGGCTTCAGGGTTATCCTTTCCTCGTTGAACATCAGGCCTTACCAGCACCTCTTCTTCAGCACGTTCACCTACGAGACCATGCATCAGCTCTGGGGAGACGGCAAGCTCGAGCCGGATGTTCTGCGTAAGGAAAACATCCATGTGCTCCTCCTGACGGGAATAGGCAACCCGCGTCAGATGGAGCAGGACGTCAGAAGGTTCGTCCAACACATTACTCCGCTCACTTTTCCCGACCATCATTACTTCTCTCAGCGAGATGTGGATACCATCAATCAGGCGTTGAAGGACCTGCCTGGGCCGCATATCATTATCACCACAGAGAAGGACGCGACCCGACTTCTGCACCTGAAAGGGCTCAGCGAAGAGGTGAAGCGGTGCACTTATGTGCTTCCCATCGGGATAAGCATCATGCGTAACGAAAAAGATAAGTTCGATAAAACGATTAACGACTATGTACAAGAAAATAAAAGAAACAGCTGATTGGCTCCGACAGAGGATGCCAAACGCACCCAAAACGACTATCGTTCTTGGCACAGGCCTTGGTCAACTGGCAGAACGTATCGAGAAACTTTTGTGCATTCCCTACAGCGAAATCCCCAACTTCCCTGTGTCGACCGTTGAGGGACACGCAGGACAGCTCATCTTTGGGCGTCTCGGAGGTGTGGATGTGATGGCGATGGAAGGTCGCTTCCACTACTATGAAGGCTACACGATGCAGCAAGTGACGTTCCCCGTCCGCGTGATGTACGAACTGGGCATCAAGACGCTTTTCGTCAGCAATGCAGCCGGAGGAACCAATCCTGGCTTCAAGATTGGCGATCTGATGATTATTACCGACCACATCAACTACATGCCTGAGAATCCTCTGCACGGTCCCAATGTTCCTCCTGGCCCGCGTTTCCCGGACATGAGCGAAGCGTACAGCAAGGACCTCATTGCTCGGGCCGACGAGATTGCTGCGAAGCATGGCATCAAGGTGCAGCATGGTGTGTATCTGGCGACGCAAGGTCCTACGTTCGAGACGCCGTCGGAGTACCGCATGTTTGCTCGTTGGGGAGCCGATGCAGTAGGCATGAGCACCGTCCCCGAAGTGATTGTAGCCAATCATTGCGGCATCAAAGTCTTCGGCATGAGCATCATCACCGACCTTGGTGGCACGGATATCCCGGAGAAGGTGACGCACGAAGAGGTTCAGAAGGCTGCCCAAGCCGTCCAGCCTCTCATGGCAACCATCATGGAGGAAATGGTGAAAGCGGATTAGAGATTAGGGGTTAGAGATTAGAGAAGGACGGGAATGGAAATCTCAGAACTGGGCGAGTTCGGCCTTATAGAACGCCTTGCGAAGGATATTACAATAAAGAACGAGTCCACCATCAAGGGCATTGGTGACGATTGTGCCATCCTGGCTCCGTCGGAAGGCATGCGAACGGTGGTCACGACCGACCTTTTGATGGAGGGCGTGCACTTCGACCTCACTTATGTTCCCTTGCGGCACTTGGGTTACAAGGCTGTTATGGTGAATCTCAGCGACATTTTCGCGATGAATGCGAGGCCGAAGCAAGTGACCGTCAGCCTTGCCATCTCGGGTAAGTTCCAAGTGGAAGACATCGAGGAACTCTATGCTGGCATGCGTTTGGCTTGCGAGAAGTGGGGCGTTGATATTGTAGGCGGAGACACGACAGCCAGCATGACCGGTCTTGGCATCAGCATTACAGCTATTGGCGAGGCTCGAAGCGAGGACATTGTTCTGCGCTCTGGAGCTCAGCCGACCGACCTCATCTGCGTCAGCGGAAACCTTGGTGCTGCCTATATGGGGCTGCAACTCTTGGAGCGGGAGAAGGTCATCTACAACGAGCAGGTTGAGGAGGCTCGCAAGAGCGGCAGCAAGGAGCAGATGGAGGCACTGCGCGAGGCTCAGCCCGACTTCAGTGGCAGGGAGTACATTCTCGAGCGACAACTCAAACCCGAGGCTCGCGGAGACATCATCGAGGCTCTCCAAAAGGCCGGCATTCACCCGACAAGCATGATTGACATCAGCGACGGGCTGAGCAGCGAGGTCATGCACATCTGCAAGCAAAGCCAGACGGGTTGCCGCATTTATGAAGAGAGACTACCTCTCGACTATCAGACCGCTGCGATGGCCGAAGAGTTGAACTTGAACGTCAGCACTTGTGCCCTCAACGGCGGAGAAGACTACGAATTGCTTTTCACTGTGCCTCTTGCCCTGAACGACACCGTTTCTGCACTCGAAGACGTACGCGTCATCGGCTATATCACCGAAAAAGAGAAGGGCTGTTCCCTCATCACGAGAGACGGCGGAGAACACCAGCTCAAGGCTCAAGGCTGGAAGCTTTAACTCGACAAACACAGACCTTTTGAAAACACGCCACGCCTAGTTGGCAAACTAGACGTGGCTAATTGGCAAACTAGACGTGCCTAATTGACCAACTAGACGTGCCTAGTTTGGCAACTAGGCTGCGTGTGTTTTATTCCCTCCCAAGATGTGCTTTATAGTACCTATAGTTTCTATAGTTACTATAGTTGGCAGAAAAACTCGGGCAATTATTTGTCATTTTGCTAGGAAATGTGTAATTTTGTAGCTTGTTAGAGGAAAAGGCTTTCATGAGAGGGACATTCATACGACGAATCATCTTGCTGTTGCTAGCTGCACTGCTGTGCTGGCCGGCGGAAAGTGCTTTGCGCAAACGCAAAGTACAGACGCGTCGCAATCCCGACTCGCTCGTTGTGGCAATGTCTTCGCCCGAGGTCTCCATCTCGAGGAAAATGAATACATCGGCCTTCCCCGTGCAGATAACCGTCACAGGAAGAATGGTGCAGATACAGAGCGACCGAGGTCAGCTCCTGCCCATCTATAACCAGAACGGCGTGCTCTACCTGACAGCCCGTCTCAACAAGGGCACCAACTGGCTCGGCGGACTGCCCCGAGGACGTTACTTCATCAATAACCGACCGATTACAATCAACTAGGCGGACCCCCTTGCCCCCTTTTGGGGGAACAACAAATGGTAAACGGTAAATGATTAAATGGTAAATGAGAGACGAAATAGACATAGATAAAATTGTTCGCGAGCGTGCAGGCAAGAAGGCCAAGTTCATTCCGAAATGGCTGACGAACTGGCTTGCGCGCTTCATCCACCAAGACTTCATCAACCGTTATCTGCGGGAAGGAAGGGTAGGAGTGGACTTCTGCAAAGGCGTCGTGGAATATGTCGGAGCCGATGTCGATGTGGTGGGTAGGGAGAATTTGCCCGATGACGGCAGGCTCTGCACCTTCGTCAGCAACCATCCTCTTGGGGCAATCGATGGTGTCACACTCGGATGGGTAATAGGCGAACACTATGACAGCAAGATAAAATACCTGGTCAACGACCTGCTCATGAACCTCAAGGGACTTGCCCCGCTGTGTGTTCCCATCAATAAGATCGGCAAAAACGCACGTTCGTTCCCAGCCGTCGTAGAAGCCACATTCAAGAGCGACTGCCACGTCATCATGTTTCCCGCAGGACTTTGCAGCAGGAAGCAGGACGACGGAACCATTCGCGACATCCCCTGGAACAAGGCCTTCATCGTGAAGAGCGTGCAACATGAGCGCGACATCGTGCCCATCCACTTTGAAGGAAGGAACAGCAATCGCTTTTATAACGTGGCACGTTGGTGCAAACGACTGCATCTGCCAAACTTCGCGATGGCCCTTCTGCCCGATGAAATGTACCGATGCAAGGGCAAGCACTTCGTTGTCCGCATCGGCCAACCCATTCCCTGGCAGACGTTCGACAAGTCGAAGACACCCGTCGAATGGGGCAGATGGGTGCAGGATAAAGTTTATAGATTATAGTTTATAGTTGAGAGAATTATGGAAGAGAACATGATAATGAAACCAATCGCAGACCCTATTCCCGTCGAGGTGCTGAAGTCGGAACTCACGCCGGACAAGAAGTTGCGCATGACAAACAAGAGTAGCAACGAAGTCTATGTCGTCACTTGGCAGGACTCGCCGCATGTGGTCCGCGAGATAGGACGTCTTCGCGAGATTGCTTTCCGCGCTGCCGGAGGAGGAACGGGCAAGAGCTTCGACCTTGACGAGTTCGACACCTGCGAGAACTGCTACAAGCAACTCCTCGTCTGGGACCCTGAGACGGAAGAGATAGTTGGTGGCTACCGCTACATCCTCGGCAAGGATTGGAAGATTGCACCCGATGGTCAGCCCATCCTCGCCACCAGTCACATGTTCCGTTTCTCAGAGCGTTTCATGAAGGACTATGCGCCGTGGACCATCGAGTTGGGCCGTAGCTTCGTCACCGTCGAGTACCAAAGCACCCTTCGAGGCAGGAAAGGTATCTTTGCTCTCGACAATCTTTGGGATGGTCTCGGCGCTATTGTCGTCATCGAACCAACCATTCGCTACCTCTTCGGCAAGTTCACCATGTATCCCAGCTACGACCGAATGGCTCGCGACATGATTTTGTACTTCCTCAACAAGCACTTCCCCGATCCCGACAACCTCATATATCCCATGAAGCCGCTCAAGCTTTGGCACGACCCCGAGCAGTTCAAGGAGCTCTTCACTGAAGACGACTTCAAGGCCGACTACCGCATCCTCAATCGTGAGGTGCGTGCCTTGGGCTACAACATTCCGCCACTGGTCAACGCCTACATGGGCTTGAGTCCCACCATGAAACTCTTCGGCACAGCCATTAACGACGGTTTCGGCGATGTCGAAGAAACAGGCATCCTCATCGCAGTGGATGAGATCTTGCAGGAGAAGCGCATGCGTCATATCGACACTTTCGCTGCAGAGCATCCCGAGCTGGTCAAGATAACAAGCGGCGCCAACCGCATCTTCTATAAACCTACCGACTAAGAGGCACTCGCAATAATGGAAGAGATGATGAAGTGGGAGCAGTTGCTCTCCAACAAACGGCTTGGGCAAGAAGAAATGCAGCAAAGAAGCGGCGACCGCACTGAGTTCCAGCGCGACTACGACCGCCTTATCTTCTCTGCTCCCTTCCGACGTCTGCAAAACAAGACACAAGTGTTCCCTCTGCCAGGCAGCATCTTTGTGCACAATCGCCTCACGCATAGTCTGGAGGTGAGCAGCGTAGGACGTAGTCTCGGCAATGACATCAGTCGCCTCATCCTGCAGAATCATCCAGAACTCTACAGCACGCATTTTACCGAGCTGGGCAACATCGTCAGTGCTGCTTGCCTTGCCCACGACTTGGGCAACCCGCCTTTTGGTCATAGCGGAGAGAAGGCAATAGGAACATACTTCAGCGAAGGTGACGGACTGTTCCTGAAGGACTACATCTGTCCCGAGACTGGCGACGGCCTCTCACTTCAAGAGTGGGAGGACATCACACACTTTGAAGGCAATGCTAACGCGTTCCGCCTCCTGACGCACCACTTCAAGGGACGTCGCAAAGGCGGCTTCGTCATGACGTACAGCACGTTGGCAAGCATCGTCAAATATCCCTTTACGTCCGACCTCGCAGGGGACAAGAGGAAGTTCGGTTTCTTTCGTAGCGAGGTTGAAGACTACGAGCGCATCGCCAAGGAACTCGGCATCCTGAAGCTTCCTGCTCCTGATGGCGCCGTTCGCTACGCCCGCCATCCCCTCGTCTATCTCGTAGAGGCAGCCGACGACATCTGCTACCAAATCATGGACATCGAAGATGCGCACAAACTCAAGCTCCTCACGACAGAAGAGACGAAGCAACTCTTCCTGGCTTACTTTCCTAAGGAGCAGCAGCGTCACATCGAGGCGCGAATGGGACAGTTGGTTGATGATATCAATGAGCAAATCGTGTATCTCCGTTCCTGTGTCATCAACTGCCTTGAACAGCAGTGCGTTCAAGTCTTCATCAAGAACGAGCAAGCCATCCTGAGTGGCACCTTCGAAGGTTCCCTCATCAAGCACATTGACGACCTTCCTCGCAAGGCTTATGAGCAATGCGAGAACACTGCATACAAGAAGATATACCACTGCAAGGATGTGGTTGACATAGAGATTGCGGGTTACAAGGTCATTATGACGCTCACCGACCTGATGGTGCAGGCAGTAACACATTCCGACCGTGCCTTCTCGCAGTTGCTCATCAATCGCGTAAGCACACAATACGACATCCTTGCTCCCACACTTTACGAGCGCATTATGGCCGTTCTCGACTACATTTCGGGCATGACCGATGTCTTTGCTCTCGACCTTTATCGCAAGATCAACGGCATGAGTTTACCTGCCGTATAATAACATAACGACATGAAAGTACAGATAATCAATCGCAGCCATCATCCGCTGCCGCAGTACGCTACGCCGCAGTCCGCAGGAGTTGACCTTCGTGCAAACATCGAATCGCCAATCGAGTTGAGACCGATGGAACGTCGCCTCGTGCCTACTGGCCTCTTCATGGCATTGCCACCGGGTTACGAGGCACAGGTTCGTCCACGCAGTGGCTTGGCTATCAAGCACGGAATAACTGTGCTCAACACTCCTGGCACAATCGATGCCGACTATCGTGGCGAGGTATGTGTCATCCTTGTAAATCTTTCCAACGAGCCTTTCCTCATTGCCGACGGCGAGCGCATCGCCCAGATGATTATTGCTCGTCATGAGCAGGCGGAGTGGGAAGAGGTTGAGGTGCTGTCTGAAACAGAGCGCGGTGCCGGCGGTTTTGGGCATAGCGGAACAAAGTAAAAGCCTCTTGAGACACTTCGCCCTCATACTTGCCCTACTGCTTGCTGTGCTTGACATCAAGGCGCAGACAGGTTTTGACTACTTCTATCTGGAGGCAGAGAAATGCCGTCTCGCAGAGGATTACTCGTCGGCAATGGACCTCTATCGCCATTGTCTCGACATCAATCCCGAGGCTCCCGAGGCGCTCTACAACATGGGCTTGCTTTATCTCTACCTGCGTTCCGACAGTCTTGGCACAGCATACATTCGGCAGGCTTGTGAGAGAGATGCTAACAATCCCTATTATCTGGAATCGTTAGCTGCACTCTATCTGAACAAGCGCGATGCCGAGTCGGCCATCCCCGTCTTGGAAAAGATGACATCCTTGCAGCGTGGACGTAGCGATATCCTCTCGCAGTTGGCACAGCTCTATAGCACTGTTGGCAATACGGACAAGGCCATCGGTGCCCTCAATCGCATTGAGTTACTCGAAGGACCCAGCCCTCAGATAAGCGTGGAGAAGTTCAAACTTTATAAAGAGAAAGGGCAGTTGGATTCGGCCTTCGTGCAGTTGCAAGCTCTTTGCGATGATGCTCCCCACGACATGAACCTGCGTGTTGTGGTCGGTAGTCAGTATATGCAGGCCGGTGACACACTGAAAGCCCTCGAGATATACGATGAAGTGCGGCAGAAAGAACCTACCAATACGAATCTACAGCTTGCCACGATGGACTATTATCGCGACACCAAGCAGGACGACAAATACAACAGAATGCGCGACTCTCTGCTGTTCTCTCCCGAGTCTCCAACGCAGATGCGTGTCTTTATGCTCCAGTCGTACATTGCCGACGTACAGCGTGACTCGACGTATGCACCGCGACTCGTTGCCGCTTTCGACACCTTGCTTGCTCGTCCGCAACAGGATGCCCAAATACTCATCATGAAGGCTGCCTATCAAGTCTACAGCCAGCAACCCCGAGAGGAACTCTGTAAGACGATGCGGCAAGTGCTTGAGGTTGATCCAGGCAACGAGACGGCACTCCGCGAGCTGTTGCAATACTATGCAGAGCATAATGACGACAAAGGCGTAGAGGACATCAGTCGTCGCGGTCTCAACTACCATCCCGAGGAGATAGCCTACGCCTATTATCTGGGTATGGCACTTGCCGAGCAGAAGAAGTTCTCGGATGCTACCGAGGTGTTGGAGCAGGGACTTCGTGTCAGGACAGAGTTTGTATCAGAGCGTCTTGTGTCGAACGTCTTCGGTGTGCTTGGCGACATCTATTATCAGCAGCAGAAGGAGACGGAAGCTTTTGCGGCATACGACTCGGCACTCGTCTATATGGAGGACAACATCATGTGCCTCAACAACTATGCTTACTATCTGAGTCTCAAAGGTGAGCAGCTCGATAAGGCCGAGGAGATGAGTTATCGCACCATTCGTCAAGAGCCTGAGAACATTACTTATCTTGATACGTATGCATGGATTCTGTTCATGAAGAAGCAATACGCTCATGCACGTACCTACATGGACAAGGTGGTCGATCCCAAGAAGACAGATGAGGAACTCCTCTCCGACGAGCGACTCATGGGCAACCTCATCGAACATGCAGGCGATATCTATGCTCACATCTACGAGCCCGAAACGGCGCTGAGGTTCTGGAAACTTGCCAAGCAGAAAGGCGACGACACCTGTACGCCTCTGCTCAAAAAGAAGATAAAACGGAAGAAATACATAAAGAGCCCCTAACCCCCTTTAGGGGGAAAAAGTTATACAACAATTAAATAACTGTTCCAAAATGATAAAGCGTCTAATCTCCATTCTCTATTCCCTCTTTTCTCCCCCTAAATGGGGCAGTGGGGGCTTGTTGCTGCTCTGTATCCTGCTTGCCTCGTGTGCCAGCAAGAAGCATGCCGTTTCCACCACGACCGTTGTGCCAGAAGAGACCACGACTGTCGTAGTTCCTCAGCAAGACACCCAACAGCCCGCTGATGTCAAGAAGAAGGATGAAACATGCATCACTTCCAGGGTTCGTATGGACCTCTCTTCAGGTGGGAAGAGCACTTCTGTCGGAGGCACGTTGCGCATGAAACACGACGACGTCATACAGCTCTCCATCGTCACATTCGGCATAATTGAGGTAGCTCGCATCGAGATGACGCCCGACTACTTCATGCTCATCGACAAGATGGGCAGGCAGTATGTAAAGGCTGCATATAGCGATGTGTCGTTCCTGAGAAGTGCCGATGTGGATTTCTACACGATTCAGGCGTACTTCTGGGACGAGCAGACGTCAAACTACTCGGGTTGGATTCGTTCGGATTTCGTGAACATCGGAGGCAGAAGCCTGCCCACCAAGCACAACATAACCATTTCAACGGGTAAAAAAACCGTGAAAGCAAACCTCTCGTTCTCAAACCTGAGCATCGACTCGGACTGGGAAAAGCGCACTCAAGTCCCGTCGCGCTATAAGGAAGTCTCAGTCGATGAGCTCCTGACACGCATCATGAACCTGACTTTATAAACTCTCAAGCAAGTATGATGAAGAAGTTCTTTCTCTTGTTCATAAGTCTTATCCTGGTCTTGCCTCTTGCCGCACAGAACAGCAAGAAGGTGAAGGAACTGAAGCAGCAGCAGACGAAGTTGAAGACGGAGCTGCAGAAGTCCAAGACGCAGCTTGACCAAACTAGGAAACAAGTAAAGACTGGGCAGCAGAATGTGGACTTTCTGGGGCTGCAGATGAACAACCGTCTCTCCCGTATCCATCAACTTGAGGAGGAACTCGACGGACTCGAAGCCGACATCATTCGCTTGCAAAAGAACATCACGGAGCTCGATGGCGAGGTGCGTATGCGACGCCAACGCCTCAAGGCTGCTGTGCGATATGCGCGGACACAGCGCGAGAGCACCGATCCTTTCGTCTTTGTTCTTTCGGCAAAGACCTTTACTCAGATGTACCGACGGGCTCGTTATGCTCGTGAATACGCTTGTTATCAGCAGAATCTCGGCGAGCAAATCCTGCAGAAACAGGCTGAGTTGCTCGATGCTCAGAACCTTTTGCTGACGGCCAAAAGCCAGAAGAGTGGCGTTCTGCACGAAGTGATGCTCCAGCGCAAGGACTTGAATGCGCAGCAGGTACAGGAGAAGAAGAAGGTGGCGGGCCTGAAGAAGCAGGAGAGCGGACTGCAGGGCAAGGTGGCAGAACAACAGAAGCAACTGGCGGCACTCGACAAGAAGATCGAGCAGGTGATTGCCTACGAGATAGAACAGGCCCGCAAGAAGGCGGAGGAAGAGGCTCGCAAGAAGGCTGCCGAGGAAGCTGCTCGCAAAGCAAAAGAGGCGGAAAAGACGGGCAAACCAGCTACTACGACGCCTGCTCCGAAACAGACCACGACGCCTTCAACACCAGCAAAGTCAGGCAATTGGCTCACGGCGGAAGACCGACAAATCAATGGTACCTTCGAACAGAACAAGGGACGTCTGCCTGTGCCCATCACCGGTCAGTACATGCTGGGCAGCCGCTTCGGCATCTACAACGTGCCTGGCATGAAGAATGTCCAACTCGACAACAAAGGCACGAACTACATCGGTCGTCCTGGAGCCCGTGCTCGTGCTGTCTTCGATGGTGTCGTGACCAGCGTTTTCCAGTTTGCAGGTGCCCGTCATGTCCTTGTGCGTCACGGCAGTTATATCTCCGTCTATAGCAATCTCTCCAGCACAATTGTCAAGAAGGGGCAGAAGGTGAAGACGAGAGACATCCTCGGAACGGTTGCCGACGACGGCAGCGGCAACTGCACCCTGCAGTTCCAATTGCGCAAGGAAACTGCCAAACTGAACCCCGAAGCTTGGATAGGGAAATAACATAACGTGTTACGTCGCTCAACATAACGTGTTACGTTTGCCATTATAACGTGTTATGATTGCCACCGTAACGTGCGACGTTTTTTACTTGACTGCTTTATAGTGTGCTTTGGCTTCAGCTCGGGAGACGAGGTTGAAGTGCCACCACTCTGTCCGAAGCGGCTTGAAACCGGCTTCTGTCATCACTTTGCGAAGCAATTCTCT
Source organism: Bacteroidaceae bacterium (assembly GCA_017557475.1). Next base: position 2,016 of record JAFYYO010000162.1, on the reverse strand, counting down.
GTTCTTTTTTGCCTCTTTTGAAATGATGTGTCGGCTGACAAGGTCTGCTTCATTATCAATATGAGCGTAAGAACCAAGGAAATCCACCTTGGTGCCCATGTCGAGTGTGTCGCCTGTGGCTGCCTTGCAGAGCGTGATATCGACGGCCAGCCCGTAGTTGTGCATGCCTCCGCCATTGCGTGGATTGCTTACGTAGATACTCTTCTTCGTGCCGGCAACCGTGTTCCACATCTTCTGCTGAACGCTCATCGGACGCGTCGCATCATAGATTTTCAGCGAGAGTTCCGGCCTGAGTTTCTTGAGAGCCTGTTGCGCCTTTGCCAGAGCGGCAGCCGCTTTCGGATGGAGATACGCTTCGCGGAGGTCGGTATAGAGCACCTTGCCGGTGAAGTTATCAGGTCGGCTGTACATCAGGCTCACTTGAATGGTAGAATCGACGGACAGGATATCGACCAGGCCTTGCTGCTCCATTCGCTTTGCCGTTGGGCTTTGCTGAGCGAGGCAACCTGCCGAAACCAGCACCCAAGCCAGAATTATAGATAGTTTTCTCGTCATGTTACAACCAATCCCTAATCCTTAATCTCTATTCTCTAATCCCTTTTTCTTATAAAAGCGCACGTAATCTATCTGGTAGCGATATGGCAACTCCTCCGTCTTGACTTGCCCAACCCAATGACCTCCCAGCTGCATATCGAGCAAGAGGTACATCGGACGGTCGTACGGGAACTGCTGAGGCCCATGTTGAGGCTCTTTCCGATAGGTGAAAGTCAACTTGTCGTTGATGAGGAAGCTGACGCTATCTTCGTAAAGTTCAACGCTATAGACGTTCCAGTCGCCTTTCTTGATGGGTGCCGTCGCATGCCAATCCTGTGTCTTTCGCTTTTCCTTGTCGTACTCAGTCACAGTCGAGTGAATCGTCTGATGAGCAAAGTCGTCGTAGTTCAGCCTTTCCATGATGTCGATTTCGCCGCCGAAAGGCCATTGCCCGTTAGGCAAGAGCCATGCAGCTGGCCAAGCTCCCGAGGCATCGTCCATCTTCAGACGGATGTCTATTCTGCCCCTCTGGAAGTAAACCTTCCCTTCTGTATAGACGCCGCCGGTCAGGACATGAGCTGTATCTTCAGGCAGGAAGTCGTTCACGAGGCCGTAGAGCGTGAGCACGCCGCCTTTCACCTTGTAGAGCTTGTCGTGCGTACTCATGAACTTATTCCACTCAGGCGGGTTGGGGAAGCGAGGGATGCGCGTCCATTCGTCTGAGAGCGTTTTGCCGTCGAACTCGTCGTGCCAGACGAGTTCCCAGCCCTCGCGCTCCATCGAAGCACGCTTCTTCCCCTTCGCTAACACATCGGAAGAGCCGAAGCAAACTGCCAAAATTAGCAGCACAACCAAAGTCTTATTCATCTTCATGCAGTATTTAATTGTTCTTAATCACGATAACCTTTATGTAGTCCTTCAGGTGATAAAACGAGTTGCCTGCCCGATTCTGCGAGTCGGCCACGAGAAGAATGGTTTGTCGTCCGTCTGCAAGCTTCGGACCTAAGCACATGCCTTCATAGTTTGCAAAGTTCTTCTTGCCAAAAAGACGTATTCCTGTATGGAAATCAAAGAGCGGCTTCTTCTGGAGAAACGTGTTTGCGTCTGTTTCGCGAAGTGGAGTAGAGGTATCCGAAATGGCTTTGTCTGTGCTTGGATTGACGATGAACAGGCGGATTTGGCACTGTGAGCGATTGTAGTTCTTGGGTATGTTGAGCTCGCGTTCCATAACTATCAGAGTGCCGTCGTCAATCGCCAAGAGTTCCGGCACACCAAAGGCGTAGTATATAGGGGAGTGCTTTGTGACGGGTGCTTCAGTCATATAGGCAAACTGCTGCAGAGGTTGCTGGTCAGAGCTAAAGGATTGAAGGCGCAATAGGGTAGGTGTGGGCGACACGATGGTAGTCATCGTAGCCACATCCGACTTGAGTCCTTGCTCCGTAGTCGTCCAAAAGATGCCTTGATTGGCATCGTATGTCAGCG